>NZ_VBVZ01000499.1 GCF_005863185.1 Pseudomonas edaphica | reverse complement strand
GACCATAGAGCATTGGAACCACCTGATCCCATCCCGAACTCAGTAGTGAAACGATGCATCGCCGATGGTAGTGTGGGGTTTCCCCATGTGAGAGTAGGTCATCGTCAAGATTAAATTCCGAAACCCCTGATTGCTAACGCAATCAGGGGTTTTGTTTTGGGCGGTCGAAAAGTGTGGGCATGCAATGTATCAAGCGTTTCCCTGTTGCAGCCTGCCACCGCCTTCAATGCTAAAGTCCATGCCTCGATTTTGCTTTTCCCAAGGAAGCCGTTATGCCGGATGCGACGTCCCTCAGCGCTGGATTCATGGTGGTTCACGGCAACCGCCTGGACGAACTGCGCAGTCTGGTAGTCAGCTGGATGCGCCGTTATCCCCTGGCTCCTCTGGAAAACGAAATTGCCTTGGTCCAGAGCAACGGCATTGCCCAATGGCTCAAGTTGGCCTTGGCAGAAGATCCGGAAGAAGATGATATGGGCGGCTGTGGCATCGCCGCGGCTATCGATGTGCAACTCCCCGGTAGCTTCATGTGGCAGCTCTATCGCATGGTTTTGGGCAAAGACGAAATCCCGCCCAAATCCCTGCTCGATAAGGCCCCGCTGACCTGGCGCCTGATGCGCTTGCTCCCGGAGCTCATCGACCAACCGCACTTTGAGCCCCTGCAGCGCTTTCTCACCGACGACACCGACCTGCGCAAACGCTATCAACTGGCCGAACGCCTGGCCGACTTGTTCGACCAATACCAGGTCTACCGCGCCGACTGGCTGGAAGATTGGGCCGCCGGTCGCCATCAACTGCGCAATGGCCGAGGCGAAGCAAAGCCCCTGAACCCGGCAAATTGCTGGCAGGCCGAACTATGGCGCGCACTGCTATTGGACGTTGGCGAAGAGGGCATGGCCGAAAGCCGTGCCGGTGTTCACCAGCGTTTTATCGAGCGGATCAACACCCTCGAAAAAGCCCCTCAGGGGCTGCCGTCCCGAGTCATCGTTTTCGGCATTTCATCCTTGCCCGCCCAAGCGCTGGAAGCACTCGCCGGCCTGGCACGCTTCAGCCAAGTCCTGCTGTGCGTACACAACCCTTGTCGCCACCACTGGTCCGACATCGTCGCCGACAAAGACCTGCTGCGTAACGAGTACAAACGCCAGGCGCGCAAAGCCGGCATGCCAGTCACCATCGACCCGCAAACCCTGCACCAGCATGCGCACCCGTTGCTGGCCGCTTGGGGCAAACAGGGCCGCGACTACATTAGCCTGCTGGACAGCTACGACGACCCCAACAGCTACCGCGCCGCCTTCCGTGATGGCCGCATCGACCTGTTCAGCGACAACGAACCCACCACGTTGCTCAACCAATTGCAGGACGACATCCTCGAACTGCGCCCACTCAATGAAACCCGCGAACTGTGGCCGGGTGTCGATCTAAATCACGACAGCTCCATCCGCTTCCACGTCGCCCACAGCGCCCAACGCGAAGTGGAAATCCTCCATGACCAATTGCTCCAACGCTTCAGCGCCGCCCCCACACTGCGCCCGCGTGACATCATCGTCATGGTCCCCGACGTCGACAGCTACGCGCCGCACATCCGCGCCGTCTTCGGCCAGCTTGAGCGAAACGACCCACGCTTCATCCCGTTCACCCTCACCGACCAAGGCCAACGCGGCCGCGATCCGCTGCTGATCGCCGTCGAACACCTGCTAAAACTTCCAGATAGCCGCTTCCCCGTCAGCGAAATCCTCGACCTGCTCGACGTCCCCGCCTTGCGCGAACGTTTTGCCATCAAGGAACGTGATCTGCCCACGCTGCACCGCTGGATCGAAGGCGCCGGCATTCGCTGGGGCCTCAACGCCGAACAGCGCGCCGGCCTCGGCCTCCCCCAGGAGCTTGAGCAAAACAGCTGGCGATTCGGCCTGCGCCGTATGTTGCTGGGCTATGCCGTGGGCACTGGAATCGCCTGTGACGGTATTGAGCCCTACGATGAAATCGGCGGGCTGGACGCCGCGTTGATCGGCCCACTGGTCGCCTTGCTCGATGCGCTAAACCACGCCCATCAAGCCTTGTCACAACCGGCAAGCCCCCCAGAATGGGGCGAGCGCCTGCAACGCCTGATGCAGCTGTTCTTCCTGCCCAGCAGCGAGCACGACGACTATCTACTCGGCCAACTCGAACAGCTGCGAGAAGACTGGCTGGAAACCTGCGAGTCCGTCGGCCTGCAGGACGAGTTACCCCTTACCGTCGTCCGCGAAGCCTGGCTCGCCGGCCTGGACCAAGGCCGCCTGTCCCAGCGCTTCCTTGCTGGGGCTGTCAATTTTTGCACCCTGATGCCCATGCGCGCCATCCCGTTCAAACTGGTCTGCCTGCTCGGCATGAACGACGGCGACTACCCGCGAGCCCAGCCGCCGTTGGACTTCGACCTGATGGGCAGCGACTACCGCCCCGGCGACCGTTCACGCCGCGAAGACGATCGTTACCTGCTGCTCGAAGCGCTGCTGTCCGCCCGCGATCAGCTCTATATCAGCTGGGTAGGCCGCAGCATCCGCGACAACAGCGACCGCCCGGCCTCGGTATTGATCGGCCAGCTGCGTGACCACCTCGCCAGCGGCTGGCATAACGCAGACACACAAGAACCGTTGCTGGAAGCCATGACCCAGGAGCACCCACTCCAACCCTTCAGCGCCCGCTATTTCCACGAAGGTGATGCGCTGTTCAGCTACGCCCGCGAATGGCAATTGCTCCATCAAGCACCCGTGGCCACCGCCACAGAAGAACACTTGGCAGAGCACCACCAGGAAGAACCTCTGAGCCTCGGTCAGTTGCAAGACTTTGTGCGCAACCCCGTCAAACACTTCTTCAGCCAGCGTCTGAAAGTGTTCTTCGAGGCCGCTGAAGTCCCGCTGGCCGATGAAGAACCTTTCGTTCTCGATGCCTTGCAACGCTACAGCCTCAGCGACAGCCTGCTCAATGCAGCCTTGGCCCAGCCCGATCACATAGACCAGGCCCTGAATGCCCAAGCCCTGCGCCTGCAAGGCAGTGGCCTGCTGCCCATGGTCGGTTTCGGCGAATGCCTGCGTAATGAATTGGTCGAGCCATTGCCCGATCTACTGCAGCGTTATCAACACTTACTGGCGCTCTGGCCTACGCCACAAACCGCTGCCGAACCGATCAGTTTTGAGCATCAAGGCATCGAACTCGAAGGCTGGATCAGTGGTCTGCATCGGCGCAGTGATGGCGGATTGTTAAGCGTCACCACCATCCCCAACAGCATTGGCTCGATCAAGACCCGCAAGTGGCATCGACTGATCCGCCCGTGGGTCAATCATGTGGTGGCCTGCGCCTGCGGCTTGCCACTCAGTACCGGGCTGGTCGCCAGTGACGACACCCTGCTGCTGGCCCCGCTGGAAAAAACCGTCGCCCAGGAAATACTCGGCAACCTTTTACTGGCCTGGCACACCGGCATGCGCAAACCACTGCCCGTCGCCGTGAAAACCGCCTTCGCCTGGCTCGGCCAAACCGACCCCGACAAGGCCCAGGCGGCAGCCAGCAAAGCCTACGAAGGTGACGGCCTGACCACCGACGGCGAACGCCGCGAAACCCCGGCGCTCACCCGCCAATTCCCGGATTACACCACGCTCATCGCCAGCGAAGAATTCGAAGGTTGGGCCGAGACCCTGTATCGGCCCTTGATCAACGCCCCATGGCGGTCACTCAGCAGCGAGGAGGCCAGCGCATGATCAGTAAACCTTTGGCCCTGGCCTTCCCACTCAAAGGCAGCCAGCTGATTGAAGCCAGCGCCGGCACTGGCAAGACCTTCACCATTTCCGCCCTGTACCTGCGCCTGGTGCTTGGCCACGGTGGTGAAGAATCCGGCTTTGGTCGTGAACTGCTGCCACCGCAAATCCTGGTGGTGACCTTCACCGACGCCGCCACCAAAGAGCTGCGCGAACGCATCCGCATCCGCCTCGCCGAAGCCGCGCGGTTCTTCCGCGACGAAATTGAGCAACCGGACGCCCTGATCGCCGACCTGCGTGACCAATACCTGCCCGAGCAATGGCCAGCCTGTGCCAACCGCCTGGACATCGCCGCCCAATGGATGGACGAAGCTGCCGTCTCGACCATCCACAGTTGGTGCCAGCGCATGCTGCGCGAACACGCGTTCGACAGCGGCAGCTTGTTCACTCAAACCCTGGAAACCGACCACAGCGACCTGCTCGGCGAAGTGCTGCGCGATTACTGGCGGCTGTTCTGCTACCCAATGCACGACGATGCGCTCAACTGGGTGCGCAAAAACTGGAGCGGCCCCGCCGCGCTGATGCCTCGCGTGCGCGCGCTGTTCGGCAGCGAACGGCCCACCGATGAAACCCGTGAGCCGGCCGAATTGATCAACGCTTGCTTGCAAGAGCGCCGCCAAGCGCTGGTCGCGCTCAAGGCGCCCTGGCAACAATGGGCCATCGAGCTGCGCGATATCTGCCTGCAAGCCGTCGCCGCCAAAGCCGTCGACGGCCGCAAGATGCAGGCGCGTTACTTCGAACCCTGGTTCGAAAAGATCAGCGCCTGGGCCGCTGACGAAACCCTCGAACAACTCGACATCGGCACCGGCTTCACCCGCCTCACGCCCGATGGCATGGCCGAAGCCTGGAAGGGCGAGCCGCCGCGTCACCCTGGCATAGACGCC
>NZ_VBVZ01000498.1 GCF_005863185.1 Pseudomonas edaphica | reverse complement strand
GTGATGGCCGAACTCCCCTCGTCTTGCTTACCTTCCCTTCAGCCTCAAGCTGACGCATGGTTTTGCGCAGGGTGTTCAAGTCGTAGGCCCGCATCATTGCCTTGATCCACTTGTTCACGATCGTTACGCAGGCATAGGACAGAGCGAACAGAATCAGGGCCACGATGCCAACTGCGGCGCAAACCATCACGCCGTAGCCGATCCACTGAGCAATCTCGTTCATGACTGCTCTCCCTTGCCCATGGCGGCGCGGGCCGCGTCGACGTTTAGCGATTCACCTGGTCGTAGGTCGTCCCAGTTAGCCAGTAATGGTCGCAACGCATTGCGCAGCGCCTCGATCTCAGCCAGTTGCAGGATCTCGCGCTCAGTGTATCGGGCGTTCTCTGCCTTGAGCTGGTTGCGCTCGGCCAGCAGGTTTGTCGCAGCTTCGACGGTTCCACCGTGATGCTCCAGCAGGATCAGCTGTTTGCATTCCGTGTTCAGTCGCTCGTTCTCGGCGATCAGGGCCAGGACGCGCCCAGGATCGCAAGCAGCAATGAACTCAGCATCTTGGGCACTGAAATATGGGCGTTTGAAGCACTCGGCGGCGTACCAACGGCCCTCGCCAACTTCGCCGCCCCAGTTTTTTGAAGCCGATGCCGCACGCTTCAATTCGGTGTTGTCGGTCATGTCCGTTGCTCCGCTGCTTCTGCGATCAATGCCATGCGCTCAAGGCGGTCGGCGGCTTGGCTGGCCAGGTTCGCGTGGTCGGACTCATCGACCACCGGCATGCACACGAACTGGATCCCGTGCTTGACCAGGGCATTGGCCACTTCAAGGGACTGGCGTAGCTGTGCTGGGCTTGCTCGTTTCATCAGAAACCACCCCGTGGGTTGAAGTCGTTCAAAAGGGATTTGGAGGACTTGCGAGGCGCTGGTGCGGCGGCTTCTTGCTGCTGCTCGCGCTGCCCGGCGTAGTTGACGAACCTTGCGAACTCGCCCTGGTGCTGGAGCAGGCAATGCCCTACCGAAGCGTGGCGGTGCTTAACCACGTCGATCTCGGTCACGCCGCTGCGCCCGAGGTCAGAATCGGCGTCACGGTGGGCAATCATGATGATGTCGGCGTCCTGCTCGATCTCGCCGGAGTCGCGCAGGTCGGACATTTGCGGCTTCTTGGTCGAGCGCGTTTCGATGCTGCGGTTGAGTTGGGCCAGGACGATAATCGGGATGTCCAGTTCCTTGGCCATCGCCTTGATGCCTCGACTGATGGCGCCCAGCTCAAGGTTCCGGTTCTGCTGGCGAGAGCTAGCCTCTGGCGCGATCAGGCCGATGTAGTCGATGACGATCAAGTCCAACGGTTTGGCGCGGTGCTGAAACCGGGCGATATTGCGGATGCGGCTCAGTGGCAGCCCACCCTTCTGGCAGATCCGCAGATCGGCCGAGTGCATACGGCTCACGGCGCCAGTAATGCGCGTGATCGATTCGCCGTTGCCCATGGCCTGGCCGGTATCGATACTCCCGAGCGTCACCGCCGACGAAGACGCCAGGCTGCGCTTGGATAGCTCCTTGGCGGACATTTCGAGCGAGAAGACCAGCGCTGACTTGCTTTCGCGGATGGTGAGTTGTTCGGCGATGCCAAGGCCCAGCGTGGTTTTACCAGTGCCCGGACGCCCAGCGATGATGATGACGTGTGAGCCGCGCAGCCCTTGGACCAACTCGTCCAGATCCTTGAGGCCCGTCGCGTGCCCGTTGATGCCTTCACCGTTGAAGCGAGCGTCCATTTCGTCAACGACTGGACCAAGGGCTTCACGCAGGCTGATCACATCCGGTTCGTCGTCTTCGCTGTTCAGGGCCAGCACGGCCTCTTGAGCGTCCGCGATGATCCCGGCCAATGGCCGTGCATGGCTCGCCATGTCGATGATGGATTGACCGATCTCCGCGACCTTGCGGGCCTTGGAGCGCTCTACCACGATACGGGCGTACTCAAGACCATTCGCGGCGCTGGGCACGCCGTTGTAGATCTCCGAGGCCCGGATCATGGTCAGTTCGCCGCTGGACAGTTCGTGGCGAATGTCGGCGATCGAAACAGGGTCTGCTGGACGGCCGGCGGAACGGGCGGCAAGGATCAGCGTGTAAATCTCAGCAACGTCTTGGTCGTAGAAGTCGGTCGGGCTGACCATGGCGCCGATTGATTCAATCAGATCGGGCTTGATGAATAGGGAGCCGACAACACCGTACTCCGCTTCCATCGCAACCAGTGGGCGGTCAGTAATCATAGGGCCTCCAACACTTTCAGGACTTTGTCCTGGCGGGTCAGAAACTCGATGTCAGCAGTCCAGCCACGGTCGTTCTCGCCGATCCAGTGCTTGTTGTTCAGGCAATCGGTGAAGTACGCAGTCCAGAACTCACCCTTGCGGAACGGGTGAACGCCGTTGATCTCCAGGTTCCAGCAGCCCTTGATCAGGGTTTTGCGCTTGGCCGAGAGCTTCAGGCACTTCGGCAGCTTCTCGCCGCAGACGGTGTTGTAGATTTCCTGAATCTTGCCGTATGGGATGCGGTCAGCCTTGGCGGCAGCAGGTTGGTCAGGTTGTGGGGTGCCCTGCTGTTCCGGTTCAGATTCCAAATCCTCGCCGGTCGAAGCGACAGCGGCGACAACTGCGTTAGCAGTAAGATTTGTATTTATGTCTTTTATGCGTGTAATTTTCGACACAGTGGAGGGTGTCTTTTCTACACAGTGTGTAGATTTCAACACAGTGGACTTGGGGTCAATTTTCCATTCGTTGACGGGTAGGAAAGTGATCGGATCACGACTCCCGCCATCTCGAAACAGAACACGCTGTCGGATCAGGGAGTTGATAGCCCGAGATACGTTGGCACGCTCCGAGGTAGCCTTCTCTTCGTCGCTGTACATCATCTTGGCGATGTAGAGGGCCGCTACCTTCACTGACTCCTTGTTGTAGCCGATAGTGAGCCTGTGGATCGCCAGAGCGACACGCAGTTCACGGCCTGACAGGTCTGCACCTATCAGGGCTTCGTACAGGTCGTTGTCCATCCGGGTAAATCCCCCGGTATTGCGAAGTGGGATGACATTGCTCATACTTAATGCGTCCTGATATTTGAAATGCTCGTTTCGGTTGCAGCCGAACGAGACAACGAAGCCCGCAAATGACTCATGCAGTCGTTGCGGGCTTTTTTCTTGGCTGGATCGCTGTAAGAGAGTCGAACCAGTAGCGCAGCCTTCTCTGCTGCGAATTGATGAAACTCACGGGTGCCCGCCTCCACTGGCACTGAGTCAGCGAGTTTTTCCAAGGCCTCATCGAGAACCTGATTGATGTGGCGCGCTGGGTGCGGGCGAAACATCAGGCCACCTTCACCGAGGCTTTCAACTGCGCCAGAGCGCTCTCTGCGTGGTCGATCTCGCGCAGAATCCGGGCGCGCTCAACCTGGTCTACTCGACCATCAGCCATCGCCGCATGCGTCTCGACGGTGACTTCTGCAAATTCCAGCGTTGCGCGCCCGAGAGCGTCATGAATGTCGATCGCCATGGGCTGATCGGTCTTTACGATCGAATAACCGAACTCGCCAGCCAGCGCCGCCAATGGACGCATGTCCTCGGTATGCAGCAGCAGGGAGTACAAATGCTTCACGTTGAACCACGCGCCGTCGTAGTTCGCGTTGGCGCGCTGGAGCAAGCTCACCGGCGGCATGCTCATCAACGTGGCGAGATTCTTGGTGTTCGCCTCCTCGACGGAGGTGTCGCAAGCCCTCAGAAAATCCTGCATACCTAAAACCTCGAAATTCTTTACGTGGCGCCCTGCGGGTGCAGAGGCGATCATTTGCTCAATGGAACGGCGGACAGGGATGTCAGGCGGCGGACTGGGATGAAACGCCCGCAGGCGGAAATGCCTCATCAAGAACGCACTTGGCACCCAAGGCGTTCAATGCAGACACGATCAGTCGTGCCTCGCTGAGCCCAGGACAGCGAAGGCCGGACTCGTAATTAGCAAGGCGTGATTGATTCCACCCAAGCGACCGCCGAAGGGCAGCCTGGGTAATCCCGGCTTTCTCTCGAATGTTTCGGACGTGGTTCATGGAAATCGCTCCTATAGCTCTTGGCCCAAGGATAAACACGCATCGTGTTAAAGGCAAACACAATAAGTGAAAGCCGGGTATTTCAATACGTGATTGAATCCCGCGCATGACCGAATTAGCTGAGCGCATCAAACGCGCACGTAAAAATGCTGGAAAATCACAGGCTCAACTGGCTGAGGCTTGCGGCTGGTCGCAATCCCGAGTGGGAAACTACGAGGCCGGAACTCGAGAGCCGTCTTTTGCAGATATAGAATTGATGGCCAAGGCGCTAGGCGTGGCGAAGTCCGAGCTTCTGCTAGATACGCAAAATGAGTCGACAGCTCCAGGCCAGGCAGACGATCAGGCTGCCCGTCCGTCCACTGCTGAAATTGTGAATATGATGCTGGCAAAGCACGGCAAGAATCTTACTGATGACGCGCGCAGGATGATCTCGGACGCCGTCAACGAGACCGCGCGTGAGTTGGGTTCGAGCAACGTGATCACCGTCGACTTCTCTCGCCCCGGCCAGGTTGGTGATGAGGTGTGGATTGCCCACTATGATGTCCGCGGAGCGATGGGTGACGGCCAGGTGCCACACGACTACCCGGAAACCTTTCAAGATGTACGGGTCAGCCCCAGCCACC
>NZ_VBVZ01000497.1 GCF_005863185.1 Pseudomonas edaphica | reverse complement strand
GTCAGTCGACAGAGTTGTCGACTGTCAGGCCCTCATCGCAGGCAAGCCAGCTCCCACATTTTTAATCGAGTTCAGGCAGTGATTACTCGATGAAGGTGACGACGCCACCGGCCAGCGACTTCACCCGCGCCAGCGATTCAACCCGATAACCCTGCGCATCCAGCTCCGCACGGCCACCCTGGAACGACTTCTCAATCACAATCCCCAAGCCTGCAACGGTCGCGCCGGCTTGCTTGATGATCGAGATCAGCGCCTGGGACGCTTTGCCGTTGGCCAAAAAGTCGTCGATCACCAGCACGCGGTCGCTGCTGGTCAGGTGACGTGGGGAAATCGCCACGGTGCTTTCGACCTTCTTGGTGAAGGAATACACAGTGGCCGACAGCAGGTTTTCAGTCAGGGTCAGAGACTGCTGCTTACGGGCGAAGATCACCGGCACACCCAGGTTCAGGCCGGTCATGATCGCCGGTGCAATACCCGAGGCTTCGATGGTGACGATCTTGGTGATGCCCGAGTCCTTGAACAGCGCGGCGAATTCGTCGCCGATCAACTTCATCAGCGCCGGGTCGATCTGGTGGTTCAAAAAGGCGTCAACCTTGAGGACCTGATCGGAAAGCACGATGCCTTCTTCGCGAATTTTCTTGTGCAGTGCTTCCACGGAAAGCTTCCTCTAATGGCGCGGTTTGCGCCGAAAGTAGATTAAAAAGTAGTCGATTCTAGCGCTTTAACATCGCGCGTATGTCCGCCAAGGCGGTGTTGCCGCGAACGGCCTTCACCTCGGTCGGGGTGTCGTCATTGCCTTCCCAGGCCAGATCGTCCGGCGGCAGTTCATCCAGGAACCGGCTGGGGGCACAATCGATGATTTCGCCGTATTGCTTGCGCTTGGCCGCGAAGGTGAAGGCCAGTGTCTGACGTGCGCGGGTAATGCCCACGTAGGCCAGGCGCCGTTCTTCTTCGATGGTGTCAGCTTCAATGCTGGAGCGGTGCGGAAGGATTTCCTCTTCCATGCCCATGATGAACACGTAAGGGAATTCCAAGCCCTTGGACGCGTGCAGGGTCATCATCTGCACGCCTTCGGCGCCGTCTTCTTCTTCCTGTTGGCGCTCAAGCATGTCGCGCAACACCAGCTTGCCGATGGCGTCTTCGACGGTCATCTCGCCTTCTTCGTCCTTCTCCAGCGTGTTTTTCAACGCCTCGATCAGGAACCAGACGTTGCCCATGCGGTAATCCGCAGCCTTGTCGCTGGAACTGTTGGTGCGCAGCCAGTTTTCATAGTCGATGTCCATGACCATGCTGCGCAGGGCGCTGATCGGGTCTTCGCCGGCGCACTGCTCGCGTACCTTGTCCATGAAGCGTTTGAAGCGCGACAGGCGATCGGTGAAGCGCGTGTCCAGGTGCTCGCCCAGGCCGATTTCGTCGGTGGCGGCGTACATCGAGATCTTGCGTTCGGTGGCGTAGTTGCCGAGCTTTTCCAGGGTCGTCGAACCGATTTCCCGACGCGGCACGTTGATCACGCGCAGGAAGGCGTTGTCGTCATCCGGGTTCACGATCAGCCGGAAGTAGGCCATCAGGTCTTTTACTTCCTGGCGTCCGAAAAAGCTGTTGCCGCCCGACAGGCGATACGGCACCTGGTGGTGTTGCAACTTCAGCTCGATCAGCTTGGCCTGGTAGTTGCCGCGATACAGGATCGCGAAATCGCTGTAGGGCCGGTCGGTACGCAAGTGCAGGCTGAGGATTTCCACGGCCACGCGCTCGGCTTCGGCGTCTTCATTGCGGCAGCGGATCACGCGGATCTCGTCGCCATGGCCCATCTCACTCCACAGTTGTTTTTCAAACTCGTGGGGGTTGTTGGAGATCAGCACGTTGGCGCAGCGCAGGATACGGCTGGTGGAGCGGTAGTTCTGCTCCAGCATCACCACTTTCAGGGACGGGTAGTCGTCCTTGAGCAACATCAGGTTTTCCGGGCGCGCGCCACGCCAGGCGTAGATCGACTGGTCGTCGTCGCCTACCACGGTGAACTGGTTGCGCGTGCCGATGAGCATTTTCACCAGCAGGTATTGGCTGGCGTTGGTGTCCTGGTATTCGTCCACCAGCAGGTAGCGCACCTTGTTCTGCCATTTTTCGAGGATGTCGGCGTGTTCCTCGAACAGCTTTACCGGCAGCAGGATCAGGTCGTCGAAGTCCACCGCGTTGAACGCCTTGAGCGTGCGCTGGTAGTGGGTGTAGACGATGGCGGCGGTCTGCTCCTTGGGGTTGCGCGCGTTTTCCAGGGCCTGGGGCGGCAGGATCAGGTCGTTTTTCCAGGCGCCGATCATGTTCTTGATCTCATCCACGCCGTCGTCGCCTGCGTATTCCTTCTGCATGATGTCAGTCATCAGCGACTTCACATCGGTCTCGTCGAAGATCGAGAAGCCCGGCTTGTAGCCCAGCCGCACGTGCTCCTTGCGGATGATGTTCAAGCCCAGGTTGTGGAAGGTACACACCGTAAGGCCACGGCCTTCGCCGCCCTTGAGCAGCGTGCCGACACGCTCCTTCATTTCGCGCGCGGCCTTGTTGGTAAAGGTCATGGCGACGATGTACTGGGCACGGATGCCGCAGTTCTGGATCAGGTGCGCGATCTTGCGGGTGATCACGCTGGTCTTGCCGGAGCCAGCACCGGCGAGCACCAATAGAGGGCCGCCGACGTAGTTCACGGCTTCTTGCTGCCGGGGATTGAGTCGGGACATACAGAAATCAGGGAGTCGTTGTTCAAAAGGGCGGGCATTTTAACAGGCTGGCAAGATTCTGCTGCTTTAGAACGACGGTGTGACGTACCACTCGATCTAAATTTGCCGGTTTTGATACTTTGCCGCAGGATGTGACGGGTAACTGCAGCGAATGTATACCGTTAGCGTATTTGATAACCCTTATCATTGGTGATTATCAGGCCGCGCGTCATAATGCCCGCCGCCAAAAAATTTTGCAGAGTCTAGGGAGCTAGCTTGTCTACGCCTGTCGAACCCTTGCGTTTGCTGCTACTGGCCGATGAGCCAGCGTGGGCAGCGTTGTTGCGCGAGTGCCTGGCGCCGATGGGCGATGGGGCTGTGCTGGTCAGCGCGCCCAACTGGGACTCGGTGAGTCGTCTGTTCGATGACGACCACAGTGCCGTGTTATTGACCACGCCCAGCCTGCAACCCGGCCCAGGCCGTTGCAGCCTGCCGTGCATATTGCTGCTGGAGCAGGAACCGCTGGTTTCACCGCTGGGTGTGAGCGATTGGCTGGTCTTTGGTGCATTGGATACCGATACCTTGCGCCGCTGCCTGCGCCACGTGCGTGAGCGCGGCGTGCTGGAAAACACCCTGCAGCGCCTGGCCGAACAGGACCCGCTGACCGGTATCGCCAACCGCCAGGGTTTCCAGACCTTGCTGGCGGCGCGCCTGGCTGAAAACGAAGGCCGTGGCCTGGCCCTCGGCCATCTGGACCTCGACAATTTTCGTCACGCCAACGACGCCTTGGGCCATCAGGCCGGCGATCGTTTGATCCTGCAAGTGGTCTCGCGGCTCAAGAGCCAACTCGAAGCCGGTGACCAACTGGCGCGCCTGGGCAGCGACGAATTCGCCCTGCTGATCGACACCCGCCGTGCGCCCCAGCGCGCCGAGTGGATGGCCGAGCGCATTACCGAAGCCATGGCCGAGCCGTATTGGGTGGATGGCGAAAGCCTGCTGATCGGCTGCAGCCTGGGCGTGGCACATGCCCGTGCCCGCGCCGGGGCCGACCCGCTGATGTGGCACGCGCACATCGCCATGCAGCAGGCCAAGAGTACCCAGGGCTGTACCTTTCACATCTTCAACGAACGCATCAACCGCAACGCCCGCAGCCTGGCCGACCTGGAAAGTGAGCTGCGCCGTGCTCTGCGCCGCGACGAACTGGAGCTGCATTACCAGCCGCGCCTGGATTTGGACGACGGGCATATCGTCGGCCTGGAAGCGCTGGTGCGCTGGCGCCACGGCGAGCGTGGCCTGTTGCCACCCAGCGAATTCGTGCCCTTGGCCGAACAGAGTGGCCTGATTGTGCCATTGGGTTACTGGGTGATCTCGCGGGCCTTGCGCGATATGCAAGACCTGCGCGAACGCGGCCTGCCGCCGCTGCATATGGCGGTCAACCTGTCGTTTCGCCAATTCCAGGACAGCCAGTTGCTTTCGACGTTGAGCCGGCTGATCGCCGAGCGTGGTGTCGAAGCCCAGTGGCTGGAATTCGAGCTGACCGAAACCGCCGTGATGCGCCGCAGTGACTTGGTCAAGCAGACCATGGACGCCCTTGGCCGTTTGGGTGTGCGGTTTTCCCTGGATGATTTCGGCACCGGTTTTTCCTCATTCGTGCACCTCAACAGCCTGCCAATTGCCTTGCTGAAGATCGACAAGAGCTTCGTCGGCGGCATGGAAGAGCGCGAAGAAAACCGCAAGCTGGTGCATGCCATGATCAACCTGGCCCACAACCTCAACCTGGAAGTGGTGGCCGAAGGGGTGGAAACCCCTGAACAGCTGGCGTTGTTGCGGCTGTTTGGGTGTGATCAGGCCCAGGGTTACCTGATCAGCAAGCCGTTGCCGTTGCCGGAGCTGGTGGAGTATTTGACGTTCGGCAAGAGCCAGCAGGCGCTGCTGGGCTGAAGGTTGTAAACCCAATCAAAAATGTGGGAGCTGGCTTGCCTGCGATGGCGG
>NZ_VBVZ01000496.1 GCF_005863185.1 Pseudomonas edaphica | reverse complement strand
CCTGCGCGATGGCGTTGATGTCTGAGTATTCTCCACCTCGCCTGCGTACCATGATGGTGACGATGGCCGCCTGTGGGTTCTCCTTTGGTGGTGCGGCGGGTGGTTTTGTCGCCGCTGGCTTCATTAGCAGCTTTGGTTGGCATTCGGTGTTTATTGCCGGAGCGTTAGCGCCTGTGTTGCTGTTACCTTTTCTGCTCAAATACCTCCCCGAGTCGCTGCCACGTCTGTTGCGTGACCAGCCACCTTATATACGTCTACGCAAAATCACTGCGCGTTTAGTGCCGGACTGGCAGCCTCCGGTCGCATCAGTTGCGCAAAATGAGCCAGAACAAGGCAGTAGGCTCACGGTGATCGAGTTGTTTCGGCATGGTTATGCGCGTCCGACTCTGCTGATCTGGTCAACGTTTTTCGTTAGCCTGATTCTGGTGTATTTCATGATCAGTTGGTTACCTTCACTGTTGCTTGAGAGTGGCATGAAGTTGAGTGAGGCAAACCTGGTGACTTCGGTATTCCTGTTCGCCGGTACCTTCGGGGCGGTCTGTCTGGCTTGGCTCGCCGACCGCTTGCAACACAAGGTGCGTCTGTTCTCGGCCGTATTTGTCGGTGGTGCGGTATGCACCATTATGCTCGGCCTGCACCATGAAAACCCGCGTTACCTGTGGGGCTTGGCTTTCGTAGCTGGTTTTTTCATCATTGGCGGTCAACTGGCGCTCAACGCTTTTACCAACAACTTCTATCCGTCCCACGTACGTGCCACCGGAGCAGGCTGGGCGCTGGGTATTGGTCGCTTTGGTTCAATCTTGGGTCCGCTGTTCGGCGCCATGTTGTTGGCGATGCATATTCCAGTGCCGCAGATTTTCTTCTACTGCGCGATTCCTGCAGTCATTGCCGCCTGGTTGGTCATTCAGGTGCGTCTGCCAGCGCCAGTGCCCTCGGCAGATTCGGAGCGCTCTGACGGTGCGAATGTGACGCTTGATTTGTCAGCGTCAACGGCGAAGGCTCCTTAAGTGAGAACACACGTAATGACGACACCGATCACTTGCATTGAAGATTTAAGATTGCTGGCAAAAAAGTCCTTAATGCTGGAGTTCGGAAGGTGTGTTCGCCGCCCCCTTACTGTTCAGCAGCGAAATACGGATAGTGCTTTGCGATTCCTGGCTATTTGATCGTTATGGGAGGCGGCAAAATCGTGGCCCGCAATGTGCTTCAAGCGGTCTTTCGATCAGCCAGTCACAAGAGGTTCCCTCCATGATCAGCACGGATGAATTGAGGCAGCTTGTACGTCCAGATGGCGTTCACAAGCGTGTCTATACCGACCCCGAGATCTTGTCCCTGGAAATGCAGAGAGCCTACGGACAGGCCCGGGTCCATGTGGGCCGTGAAAGCCAGGTGCCGACGGCCGGCGACTAGCACGCCACCCAGCTTGGCTACCACAAAGTCATCATGGTGCGGGTCAATGACCAGAAGATCAGCGGGCTCTATAACCGCTGCCCGCATCGCGGAGCGAACCTGGTTGCCGAGGGTGATGGTTGGGAGGCGCGGCGAGTTCGATCGTCACCCTTTGCGACGGTTCGCCTGTTCACGCCAGGAGTAGTTCCGAACGTTTAGAACCTCTCGCCCCCGTGAATGATTACCTTCTTGAAAATCGTAAAAGGGAACGCCTTCATGAACGTCATTCTGAAAGAATCGCTTATTGCAGGTTTGATCGGCGGAATCATTTCGGCCGTCATATCTTTTTTGGTGAATCAGAATTCACCGCTGCCTCTCTCTTCCCTGGAGAACTCGATAGGGCATGCCATTACCGGACTTATAAGCGGTTTGATCAGTGCCTTCATGGGCGTGTTCATGCTCCTTCGTAAAATAAGCAAATCGACGACCAAGTAAGTCCCTTACAGATCATCCATGTGCCAAAGGACCGGCGATGTTACCTATTGGATCGATGACGAAAGACATCCAACCTAAAGGAAAGCTGGCTCATGAATACCAAGCTAAAGATCGCAATGCTGTGCTATCCAGATATGACATTGCTGGACTTGCTGGGACCGGAAACGGTATTTAGCAAGTTTGCCGACATCTATCTCGTCTGGAAGACACTAGAGCCCGTACAAACCGACACAAACCTGTCGATCAACCCCAATTGCACACTGGCCGACTGCCCCAGCGATCTCGATATCGTGTTTGTACCGGGTGGCGCGGGTACCGGTCGCATGATGCGGGACGCCGAGATACTGTCTTTCATCCGGGAAAAAGGCCGCTCCAGCCGCTACATCACATCGGTGTGTACCGGGTCACTGATCCTGGCCGCAGCCGGACTTCTGACGGGCGTCAAGGCGACGACTCATTGGTCAGCGCGTGATGAGCTTGGCAGGCTGGGTGCAATAGTGGTCAAGGAACGTGTCGTCTTTGACGGTAATCGGATCACGGGCGGCGGGATTACTTCGGGTATCGATTTCGGCCTGAAGGTCGTGGCGACATTGATTGGCGAAGATGTTGCCAAGGGCATGACGCTGTTTCTTGAGTACGATCCAGCCCCACCTTTTACATCGGGTACACCGGAGCAGGCCGACGACGAGATACTCTCCATGCTGCTGCCTCATCTCGCGCCAATCACGGATGGGATTGCGGCTGCGACGAATGAAGTATGCCGTAGAAACAAGCGACTGCTCCACGCCATCTGAATACGAGTGCGAGCCAGCATCAAGTGCTTTATTTGGCTCAGATCCCCTATTAATAAATAGTGAGGAGGGGGGCGCGTCTGGCACTCGATGGCATGTTGTTCGAGATCGAGGCCGTCGCAGTCGTTGCCTGATAAGTTTCGGCGTGGTTTGTGTGGAAGCTAAGGCGTTGCACACTTGTGCAATGCCGACGTGGTGCTTGGCAGTTCGCCGAACCTATCCTTGTAGTACGCCGAAAACCGACCCAGATGCCCGAAACCAACCGCCAGCGCAATGTCGGTAATGCTGTTGGGCGAGTGGGCGATAATTTTGCGGCGGGCTTCGTCCAGGCGGATATTGCGTAGCCAGGCCATGGGGCCTAAGCCGAACTCCTTTTTGCAGAAGGTGTGCAGTGTGCGTGAACTGATTCCGGCTGCGCGAGCCAGGTCTTGCAGTGAGATTGGCGCCCACAAATGAGCAAGGCTGTACTGGCGTGCCGCGTCGAGTGCCGAGCGCTTCGTTGACGGAGGCTGTGACGCATGGCTCGCCGGCGTGTCAGGCTGTTTGTGTGTATGGGTTAAAAGGAGCAGGGCCAACCCAATCTCCAGATACTCCAGCCAGGCGGGGTGGCAATGGCCGAAACCGTCGCCGTGCCCTGGGTTTATCTGGTCGACGAGCGACTGAACAAGGCTGCACCATTGCGCAGCCACGTGACTGTCCAGCAGTACCACGGGCGCCAGATTTTGCCCCTCGTTCAGATCCGTAAGCGGTGTAGAAAGCCGCGAGGCAGCATCTCTGGCAAAAGCGGACGGCACCCGCAGAATGAGTTGCTCGCAGTTTTCGCTCCAGCGAAAACTGATTTCCCGTCGCGGTGCAAGAACGGCGACCTGACCAGGGCCTATGGAGGTGGTTGCCCCGTCACTTTTGATGACCGAGCGTCCCCGCAAGGGTACCTGGACCAGAATGAAACCATCGCACGGATCGGGCCGGATCTCAACGGCCGGCCCATAGCGAAGAATCATCAGCCTCAGGTGCCGGGTATCGATGCTGTACAGCGCGGAGTCCACTTCACCAGGCCCCCAGCGCATTACGTGATTGCTGAGTGCCTGACGCAGGTACGCCTGAAAGTCCGCCGCACTGCGCGACTGAAAGACTAGGTTGCGGTACATGGGGGATAAATCGAGTGTCTGGAAGTAGCTGTTCATCAATGACGCTCACGGCAGCAAGAGAAGATGGTTCGTCGTCTCATAAATGTCACATCGAAAAATTCTGGCGCTATCGACGTTTCAACGCATGAAAAATATAGCCAGATCAAGGTCACATTATCTGTAGGGCAGGGAGGCTCCCTCCATGCCCTTTTCATGGGTTTGAGGTGGAGCGTTGGCGCGGCATCCGGGTCAGGCGCAAGGCGTTGAGTACCACCGTCAACGAACTGATGGACATGCCGATTGCGGCCCAAATGGGCGTGATCCACCCCAGGGCGGCGAACGGCAGCATGAGGCCGTTATACAGCGCCCCCCACAGCATGTTCTCAATGATTATCCGACGTGTGCGCCGTGCCAGGCTGAAGGCTTGCACCAACGCATCCAGGCGGTTGGACAGCAGCACCGCGTCGGCGCTGGTCTTGGCCAGGTCGGTGGCCGAGCCCATGGCCACGCTGATATCCGCAGCGGCCAGCACCGGGACATCGTTGACCCCGTCACCGAGCATCAGCACTTTGCGGCCTTGGCGATGCAATTGTTGCAGCACTTGCAGCTTGTCATTCGGGCTCAGGCCGCCGCGTGCCTCGTCAATACCCAGTTCGCTGGCGACGCTGGCAACCATTGGCGAGCTGTCGCCCGACAGCAGCAGTGTGGTCCAGCCACGCGCCTTGCAGGCGGCAAGCAGCGCGGGGGCTTGGCTGCGCAGGTGGTCGTCAAGGACCAACCAGGCCAGCGGCCCTTGGCTATCGCCCAGCAGCAGCCATTGGCCGGCCTCATCCGGCATCGGCGGAACTGCACAGGCGCTCAGGTCACACACGAAGGCTGGCTGGCCGATGCGCAGGTGTTGCT
>NZ_VBVZ01000495.1 GCF_005863185.1 Pseudomonas edaphica | reverse complement strand
GAGATGCCATCGCAGGCAAGCCAGCTCCCACACAAAGCCTGCTTCCACATTAAGCCTGTTCCCACATTTTGTTATTCAGTATTGCCGATTCATGCGATCTTCTCGCCACACACCCTGGAGTCGCCTGGATGCCCTCATTTATCGCTGATCACCCGATGCTGTGCGCCGTGGCGCTGATCTTTATCGACATCGCTGTGTGGCGGCTTATTTCCGCCAACCTCGCCAACTGGAAACTGGCGGCGCGCCTGGCGATCTTTGCGGTGTTCAGCGCCGTGCTGTTCAACGACGGCATGAACCCCATGCAGCTTGCGCCCTATGGCGACAACACCGCCTTGCACCTGGCGGCCACGGCGTTGCAGATCGGCTGGTGGCTGTTCGCCGCGCGCACCCTCACGGTATTGCTCGGCACGGTCATGATGAACCGGGTCGGGCACGGCGGGCGCTTGTTGCAAGACCTGCTGGGCGCGGTGATCTTTTTGATCGCGATCATCGCCGCCATGGCCTATGTGCTCGACTTGCCGGTCAAGGGCGTGCTCGCCACCTCCGGCGCGGTGGCGATCATCGTCGGCCTGGCGCTGCAAAGCACCTTGAGCGACGTGTTTTCCGGGATCGTGCTCAACACCACCAAGCCGTATCAGGTGGATGACTGGATCTCCATCGACGGCACCGAGGGGCGCGTCACCGACATCGACTGGCGCGCCACGCGCCTGCAAACCTCCCAGGGCAGCATGGCGGTGATCCCCAACTCCCTGGCGGCCAAGGCCAAGATCATCAACTTCTCACGCCCGGCGGACATGTTCGGCCTGGCGGTCAGCCTGCAAGTCAGCCCGCATGCGCGCCCGCAAACCGTGATCGAAGCGCTGGAGCGCGCGATGCAAGGCTGCCGGCCATTGTTGGCCAAACCCGCGCCCAGCGTGGCGTTCAAGACTTCGGCCAGTGGCGGCGTGGAATACGAGATCAGCGGGTTTGTGCCAGCCATGGGTCAAAAGCGCGAAGTGCGTAACCAGCTTTACGACCTGGCGTTCCGCCACCTGCAAGCAGCGGGCGTGGGCCTGCTGTCGGCCACCGAAAGCAGCGCGCCGCCGGTGATGTCCCACGCACGGGCATTGCTGGAGCGTTCGTCGATTTTCTCCACGTTGCGCCAAGAGGAAAAAGACACCTTCAGCCAGAACATGACCCTGCACACCTACCGTGCCGGCGAGATGATCCTGCCGGCGGGGGAGGTCAGCGACCATTTGTTTATCGTCGAGTCCGGCGTGGTCTCGGTGATGTTGATCAAGGATGGCCACACGTTCGAAGCCGGGCGCATGGGGCCGGGCGAGGTGATTGGCGAGTCGGGGATTTTGTCCGATCAAGCGGCGCTGGCGGACTTCACCGCCAAGACCTTCTGCACGCTGTACCGCATCGAGAATGAGTACCTCAAACCCTGCCTGGACGCGCGCCACGACATCAGCGAAGCGATGAAGGCACTGCTGGATTTCCGTGTGCACGCCGCGCAAGCCCTGACCCAGGACGCGCCGGTGGTGCCGGTCAAGAAAGGCTTTTTGCAATGGCTGCGTAACCGCGGGTTGTGAGCCCGTAACGCCTCAAATCAAAAGCAAAACCTGTGGGAGCTGGCTTGCCTGGAAGCTGACTAGTGTGGGAGCAGGCTTGCCTGCTCCCACATTCAGACCGTTGGGCAGTGTGCGCTTGCTCAATGACTCAAATACACCGGGCTGTCGGTGGACAGCGAAGCTTTTACCGCGTGGGTCATGTCGGTGATCAGCGCTTCTTCGCGGTCCTCACTTAATGCCTTGAGGGTAATGGCCACCACTTCCTGCGGGGTGCTTTTTGGCGCCTGCACATCCGCCACCATGTCAGTGTCGATATAGGCCGGGTGTACGCCGATCACCAAGGTGTTCTGCTCGCGCAATTCACCACGCAGGCCATTGGTAAGACCCCACTGCGCCGACTTGGAGGTGCTGTAGCCGCCGGAGCCGGGAGGGCTCAGCCAGCTCAGTACCGAGAGGATATTGATCAACGCACCGCCACCTTGTTTGGCCAGGATCGGCGCAAACGCGCGGCTCAGGCGCAAGGTACCAAAGGTGTTCACCTCAAAGTGCTGCTGCAGGTTTTCGATACTGTCTTCGGCCAGCAACGAGCCGTACTTGAGCCAGCCCGCGTTGTTGATCAACACGCTGACATCGCCGCACTGCTCGGCGGCGCGCTGCACGCTGGCCGAGTCGGTAATGTCCAGGGCGATCGGCGTGCTGCCGGGGATATCCACACTGGCCGGGTCGCGCGCACCGGCATACACCTTGGCCGCACCCGCTGCCAGCAGCGCGGTGACAAACGCTTTGCCCAGGCCACGATTGGCACCGGTAACCAACACCACTTTTCCACGAATATCCATGATGCACTCCAGGCGACGAATTAGGTTTAATAATGAAACCGTTTTTATCTTGAGCCTGTTGGTCCTATAATGCAACCTAATATTTCAACATGCCCGGAGGCCCGACGATGAAACGCAAATGCCTGGAAGGCGACTGTTGCCCGGTCGCCCGCGCGCTCGACGTGGTGGGGGATTGGTGGACGCTGTTGATCATCCGCGACGCCTACGCCGGGGTGACGCGCTTCGGCGACTTTCAAAAACACCTGGGCGTAGCGAAAAACATCCTCGCCACGCGCCTCAAGGACATGGTCGAACAAGGTCTGTTGCAAACCAGTGAAGTGGGCGCGCGCAGCGAATATCAACTCACCGACAAAGGCCGCGCGCTGATGCCGGTGCTGGTAACCCTGGCGCAATGGGGCGAAACCTTCACGCAGCCGGCCGATGGCGCCACCCACTTGCTGGATGCGCGCTTGCTCAAGCCGCTGCGCAAGGTCGAGATCGTGTCCGAAGACGGCCGGGTGCTGGGCCTGGAAGACATCATCACCCAGATGCCGGCGGCATAACGACTGGGCCATTGTGGCGAGCAGGCTGTTGTGGCAAACAGGCTTGTTATGGAAAACAGGCTTGTTGTGGCGAGCAGGCTCGCCACAAAGGGAACATGGCGACCTGAAACGCTCTCAGGCAAAGCCTCCAAGACCTCAGGGGCATTTTCTTCAATACCACCGCCGTTCAGCCCTTTACCGTGAAGCCATCGTCACTCGGCATCACCAAAAGGAACTGCAATGAGTTTGATCATCTCCATGGCCGCCTTCGCTTTGGCCACGTCCATCACCCCCGGCCCGGTCAATGTGGTGGCGCTCAGCTCCGGCGCGCGCTTTGGCTTTGCCGCCAGCCAGAAACACGTAGTCGGCGCCGCCGTGGGTTTTACCTTGCTGCTGGTGCTGATCGGCCTGGGCCTGCATGAAGTGCTGGTGCGCTGGCCGATCCTCACCCAGTTGATCCAGTGGGGCGGGGTCGCCTTTTTGCTGTACATGGCCTGGAAACTCGCGGTCGACGATGGCCGACTCGACGCCGAAGGCACTGCCACCGCGCCCTCGATGCTCTACGGCGCGATCATGCAATGGCTCAACCCCAAAGCCTGGCTGGCCTGTGTGGCGGGCATGGGCTTGTTCGTGGCCGATGGCGATGCGCGCCAAGTGTGGCTGTTTGCGGCGCTGTACCTGGGTGATCTGCTACCTGTCGGTGGCGTGCTGGGCCTACGCCGGCACGTTTTTGCGGCGCTACCTGAGCAACCCCCAAAGTGTGCGCCTGTTCAACCGCTCAATGGCCGCGTTGCTGGTGGCCAGTGTGGGTTATTTGCTGATGGCTTGAGCAAGTCGCGGTACTGGCCCGGCGTAGCGGCGAAATGCAGTTTGAAGGTGCGCTGAAAATGCGCCTGGTCGGCAAACCCGGCGGCCAGGGCTACATCGGCGATCAGCTCGCCATTGCGCAATTGCGTGCGGGCAAACTGAATGCGCCGGTTGACCAGAAACGCATGGGGCGTGAGCCCGTAATACTGCTTGAACGCACGAATCAAATACGACGGCGACAGCTCGGCCGCCAGGCAAATATCCTCCAGCTTCAACGCTTCGGTGCAGTGCGCACGGATGTACTCGGCGGCGCGCTCCAGCTTGTGGTTGACCTCACGCAGCGGCGTCAAAGACGGGTTCAGGCGCTGCTGCACCTCGGTGAAATAACTCACCAGCGCACTCTCTTTCTGCAGCAACTCGGCCTGCTCATCCAACAGAATGCCGTACAGCTCGATCAGGCCGTTATACAACACCGTGTCGCGGGTATGCGGCGTATTGAACGGCCGATAACCCTGCTCGGTACTGAAACCCAGCTGGTATTGCAGGTCCGTCAGCCACGGTGTGTCGAGGTAAATCATGTGATACGACCAATGCTGGTCGTGGATCGGGTTGCACGCGTGCACATCACCGGGGTTCATCAACACCACCGTGCCGGCGCTGATCTCGAAGGTCTGCGCGCCATAGTGGTAATAACTGCGCCCGCGGGTGATGGCGCCGATGGAAAAATGCTCGTGGGCGTGACGGGTGTAAGTGACCTTGCGCCCGTCGGCGATGGTGCGTGCCTCAATGAACGGCAAGCGCTCGTCACGCCAGAAGCGTGGCGCGTGCGCGAGGTGAGGCGGGGTGTTCAGCGACATGGCGGTGGCTCCATCCCTTGAGGCGAGTTGCGATCATTGCACAGAGCGCCGGAGGCGTCAGCTTCAAAGCTGCTTGGACAAAAACACCCGGCTGCTGCCTTCGGGCTGGCAGGGTATTTCACCCAACCGCACCCACCCCTGTTTCTCGTAAAACCCC
>NZ_VBVZ01000494.1 GCF_005863185.1 Pseudomonas edaphica | reverse complement strand
ATGTTCGACCTGCTGACCTGCATGACCACCACCCCGCTGCGTCTGCTGAGCATCGTCGGCTTCAGCCTCGCGGCACTGGGCATGCTGTTTGCCTTTGCGCTGGTGTTCCTGCGCTTGGTCTTCGGCGCCGAATGGGCCGGTTCAGGCATGTTCGTGCTGTTCGCGGTGCTGTTTGTGTTCACCGGCGGCCAATTCATCGGCATGGGCCTCTTGGGTGAATACCTGGGCCGCATGTACAGTGACGTGCGTGCCCGTCCACGGTTCTTTATTGAAAAGGTGCTGCGTAACCAACCCGCAGAGCCGGCTCCGGTCGTCGTGGTCGACGGCCTTACAACTTCCCACTCTCCTACTTCTCCTTCCGATCAGGTTTCGTCATGAATTCAAAAGCTGTTGTCTTCGCTTACCACGATATTGGCTGTGCAGGTATTGAAGCCCTGCTGACCGCCGGCTACGACATTGCTGCCGTGTTCACCCATGCCGACGACCCCAAGGAAAACAATTTCTACGGCTCCGTCGCCCAACTCTGCGCACGCAACGGCATCCCGGTACATGCTCCGGAAGACGCCAACCACCCGCTGTGGATCGAGCGTATTGCCAAGCTGAACCCGGATTTCATCTTCTCGTTCTACTACCGCAACCTGCTGAGCGAAGCCCTGCTGGCCACTGCCAAAAAAGGCGCGTTCAACCTGCACGGTTCCTTGCTGCCTAAATACCGTGGCCGCGCTCCGGCCAACTGGGTGCTGGTCAACGGCGAAACCGAAACCGGCGTGACCCTGCACCGCATGGTCAAGCGTGCCGATGCCGGCGCGATCCTGGCCCAGCAAAAAGTCATTATCGACCGCACCGACACCGGCCTGACCCTGCACGCCAAACTGCGTGATGCGGCCACCAACTTGCTGCGTGATGCCCTGCCACAGCTGGCCCAAGGCAAATTGGCCGAAACGGCCCAGAACGAAAGCCAGGCCACCTACTTCGGTCGCCGCACTGCCGCTGACGGCAAGCTGGACTGGAAAAAACCGGCTGAAGAGCTGTTCAACCTGGTTCGTGCCGTGACCCAACCGTACCCAGGCGCATTCTGCGCTGTCGGCGAGCACAAACTCATCGTTTGGCAAGCTGAAGTGGTCAAGGGCAACGAAGGCCTGGCGCCAGGCCGTGTGATCAGCGTCAACCCGCTGCGCATCGCCTGCGGTGAAGATTCCCTGGTGGTCAAGTTCGGCCAGCGCAACGAAAACGGCCTGTACCTGGCCGGCCCTTCCCTGGCTGACGAACTGGGCCTGGTCGACGGTTCCGTGCTGCGCGGCGCCGAGTCCGGCCGCAAGCCACGTCGCACTCGTGTACTGATCCTGGGTGTGAACGGCTTTATCGGTAACCACCTGTCCGAGCGCCTGCTGCGTGACGACCGTTATGAAATCTACGGCCTGGACATCGGCTCCGACGCCATTGAGCGCCTGCGCAGCCACCCGAACTTCCACTACGTGGAAGGCGACATCAGCATCCACTCCGAGTGGATCGAGTACCACATCAAGAAGTGCGACGTGGTCCTGCCGCTGGTGGCCATCGCTACGCCAATCGAATACACCCGTAACCCGCTGCGCGTATTCGAACTCGACTTCGAAGAGAACCTGAAACTGGTTCGCTACTGCGTCAAGTACAACAAGCGCGTGATCTTCCCGTCGACCTCCGAAGTCTATGGCATGTGCCAGGACCAGTACTTCGACGAAGACACCTCCAATCTGGTGGTTGGCCCGGTCAACAAGCAGCGCTGGATCTACTCGGTCTCCAAGCAACTGCTGGACCGCGTGATCTGGGCTTACGGCGACAAGGGCCTGAACTTCACCCTGTTCCGTCCGTTCAACTGGATGGGCCCGCGCCTTGACCGTCTGGACTCGGCACGTATCGGCAGCTCCCGTGCCATCACCCAGCTGATCCTGAACCTGGTGGAAGGTACCCCGATCCGCCTGTTCGACGGTGGTGAGCAGAAGCGTTGCTTCACCGACATCGCCGACGGCATCGAAGCACTGGCACGCATCATTGATAACGACAACGATATCTGCAACGGCCAGATCATCAACATCGGCAACCCGGAAAACGAAGCCAGCATCCGTCAGCTGGGCGAAGAACTGCTGCGTCAGTTCGAAGCTCACCCGCTGCGCAGCAACTTCCCTCCGTTCGCCGGTTTCCGCGACGTAGAAAGCAAGGCGTTCTACGGTACCGGTTACCAGGACGTGGCGCACCGCAAGCCAAGCATCGAAAACGCCAAGCGCCTGTTGAACTGGGAGCCAACCGTTGAGATGAGCGAAACCATCGGCAACACGTTGGACTTCTTCCTCAAAGAAGCCATGCTCGAAATCGCGGACAAGAAGTAATGCAGGCAGGCTTGCGAATCGACGTCGACACCTACCGTGGCACCCGTGAGGGCGTGCCGCGGTTGCTCGAATCCCTGGATGAAGCCGGGGTAAAAGCGACGTTCTTCTTCAGCGTCGGGCCGGACAACATGGGGCGCCACTTGTGGCGCCTTATCCGCCCGCAATTTCTGTGGAAGATGCTGCGTTCCAATGCTGCCGGCCTCTATGGCTGGGACATCTTGCTGGCCGGCACCGCCTGGCCAGGCAAGCCGATCGGCCGTGACCTGGGGCACTTGATGCGCCAGGCCAAGGCCGCCGGCCATGAAGTCGGCCTGCACGCATGGGACCATCACGGCTGGCAAGCCAACACCGGGCGCTGGAGCGACGCACAGCTGGTCGAGCAGATCCGTCGAGGCGTGGACACCCTGAGCGACATCCTGGGTGAGCGCATCGACTGTTCCGCAGCCGCCGGCTGGCGTGCCGATGAGCGCGTGGTGCAAGCCAAGCAAGGTTTCAACTTTCGCTACAACAGTGATTGCCGGGGCACCAGCCTGTTTCGACCAACCCTGGCCGATGGCAGTGCGGGCACCCCACAAATTCCGGTAGACCTGCCGACCTTCGACGAAGTCGTCGGGCCGGTGGTGGCTGCCAAAGATTTCAACGGCTTCATTCTTGACCGGTTCGCCGAGTCGAAGCTGAACGTCTATACGATCCACGCAGAAGTAGAAGGGATTCTGATGGCTGAAGATTTTCGCCAACTGCTCGCCCAGGCCGGGCAGCGCGGCATTGACTTCAAACCCTTGGGCGACCTGTTGCCCGCGGATGTGACCACCCTGCCCCAGCAACAGCTGGTACGCGGCGCGCTCAGCGGCCGCGAGGGTTGGCTCGGAGTACAGCAGGCATGATCCGGCGCTGGGCATTGCCCCTGCTCCTGTTGGCGTTTGCTGTGTTCTACCTGTTGCCACTGGCCAGCCATGGCCTGTGGATCCCGGATGAAACCCGTTACGCGCAGATCAGCCAGGAAATGCTGCTGACCGGCAAATGGGCCTCGCCGCACTTCATGGGTATCCGTTACTTCGAAAAACCCGCTGCCGGCTACTGGATGATCGCGCTGGGCCAGGCGATTTTCGGGCAGAACCTGTTCGGCGTGCGCTTTGCGTCGGCCTTGAGCACCGGGCTGAGCATCCTGCTGGTCTATCTGGTCTCGCGCCGGCTGTGGAACAACCCGCAAAAAAGCCTGGTCAGCAGCGTGCTGTACATGAGCTTTGTCAGCGTGGCGCTGCTTGGTGGTTACGCCAACCTGGACCCGCAGTTCACCTTCTGGGTCAACCTCACCGGCGTTGCGCTGTGGTTCTGCTTCGACAGCACCACGCGCAACGGCCGCTTGGGGTCTTGGGCCTTGCTCGGCTTTGCCTGCGGCATGGGCTTCATGACCAAAGGGTTTCTTGCCTGGCTGCTGCCAGTGTTGATCGCCCTGCCCTACGCTATTTGGCAGAAACGCTTTCGTGAATTGCTTGGCTATGGTGTGGTCGCTGTGGCCGTTGCAATTATCGTCAGCCTGCCGTGGGCACTCGCCGTGCACCTGCAAGAGCCGGACTACTGGAACTTCTTCTTCTGGCATGAGCACATCCAACGCTTTGCCGGCGATGACGCCCAGCATGCCGAGCCGTTCTGGTTCTACCTGCCGCTGATGGTTGCGTTCTCGTTGCCATGGATCGCCCTGCTGCCGTCCACGGTCAAACAGGCCTGGCTGGAAAAGCGCCTGCCCAAGACCGCGTTCCTGCTGCTGTGGCTGTTGATGCCTCTGGCGTTCTTCAGTTTGGCCAAAGGCAAGCTGCCGTCCTATGTCATGCCGTGCCTGCTGCCCTTGGCCCTGTTGATGGGCTCGACGCTAAGCGACAAGTTGGCCAAGGGCCATGGCCGCGCCTTGCGCATCAACGGCTGGTTGAACCTGGCTATCGGTATCGTGGCGTTGCTGGCCATCAGTTGGTTCCAATTGAAAAAACCGGTGTATGAGCCGGGTCAGGAGACTTTCAGCCTGGTGCTGGTGTTTACGTTCCTGTTCGGCTGGATCGTGGTCAACCTGCTGCAAGCTGCACGCCCATTGAAGCTATGGGCTGCGCCGGCCATCGGCAGTTGGTTGCTGGTGGCCCTGGTGCCGGCTGCCCTTCCGCATTCGGTGGTTTATAACAAGACCCCGGACCAGTTCATTATCGACCATTTGCCCGAACTGCAACCCACCGCGGCACTGCTCAGCAATGACCTTGGCGCTGCCTCGGCGCTGTCGTGGCGCCTGGGCCGCCCGGACGTTGCGCTGTACAACACGGTCGGTGAAGTGAAGTACGGCATTGCCTATCCAGACACTGCGTATCGCAAGATCGGCACCGCCGACGTCCAGCAATGGATGAGCGAGGCG
>NZ_VBVZ01000493.1 GCF_005863185.1 Pseudomonas edaphica | reverse complement strand
GCATAGCCCAGCTCCGGCTGTTCGATGCGGCAACGCCCGTCCCACTGGCAAAACCCCTTGTCCACCAGGCCTTGCGGCAGCCCCTTGAGCTGAGTGAAATCCCATTCGGCCGGCACCGGCGCCAGCCCGGTTGGCAGCTTGGACGCATCGCTCATCCACACCTGATCGGCCTTGGCCTGCAACCGCGTGCCGGGCCTTCGTGGCAAATACGGATGCAATCCCAAGCCATGCCACGCGGCTTTTTCGGCCAGATGCGTTACGCGCAACTCGATACTCAGTTCGCCGCCACGTAAGCGAAACCGCTGCTCGGCGCGATAGGCAAACGGCGTGTCGCACACCACCTCCAGCACCACTTCATCCGCCGTCTGGCTTACCACCTGCCACGCCTGTTGCCAGGCCGAACCGTGAATCGGCAGCGGGTCGAGCGGGCTGTTGGGCGTGAGTGCCAGCCAGCCGCTGGGGTTGTCGAAACCGCCGTGGGCAACTCGATTGGACCATGGCGCCAGCGGGTAACACGCCAGCTTGCCCGGCAGCCCAGTGTTCAGCGCAGCTTCGTCGCTATGGCGCAACAGCGGCTGCCCGGTAGCGCGCACCGTCCAGTTGACGAGGCTGCCACCCACGGCCGGGGCGAGGGTGAGATGGGTCAGGCTGTCTTCCAGTTCAATCATCAGAGCACCAGCCCGGGAAGCCACAGGGACAACGCGGGAATGTAAGTCACTGCCATCAATATCAGGAACAGTACCGCATAAAACGGCAGCAGCGCCGCCACGGTTTTCTCGATACTGACCTTGCCCACCGCCGCACCCACAAACAGCACCGCACCCACGGGTGGAGTGATCAGGCCGATCCCGAGGTTCACCAGCATGATCATGCCGAAGTGCACCGGGTCCACGCCAATACCGAGGATCACCGGCAGCAGAATCGGGGTGAGGATCAAGATCAGCGGCGCCATGTCCATCACCGTGCCGAGCAACAGCAGCATCACGTTGATGCACATCAGGATCACGTAGCGGTTGTCCGACAGGGTCAGGAACAGCGTGGTGATTTTTGCCGGGATCTGCATCAGGGTCATGATGTAGCCGAAGCTGGCGGCGAAGGCGATCAGGATCATCACAATGGAAATGGTGCGCACCGTGCGGTGCATCAGCTTGGGCAGCTCACGCCATTTGTAGTCGCGATAGATGAACATGGTCACGAAAAATGCCCACAGCACGGCAATCGCGGCCGACTCGGTGGCAGTGAAAATGCCCGAGAGGATGCCACCCAGGATGATCACCATGGCCATCAAGCCCCAGAGCGCGTCGGCGCAGATCTTCAGCGCTTGTTTAAGCGGGATGACCTCGCCCTTGGGGTAGTTGCGCTTTTTCGCGAAGATCAGGCACAGCACCATCAGGCATGCACTCATCAGCAGCCCCGGCACCACGCCGGCCATGAACAACGAGGCAATCGAGACCGTGCCGCCGGCCGCCAGGGAGTAGAGCACCGAGTTATGGCTGGGCGGCGTCAGCAAGGCTTGCACCGAGCCGCTGACAGTGACGGCGGTAGAGAACTCACGCGGGTAGCCACGGCGCTCCATTTCCGGGATCAACACCGAACCGACCGAGGCGGTATCGGCCACCGACGAGCCGGAAATCGCGCCAAAAAACGTCGACGCCACGATGTTCACCAACGACAGGCCGCCGCGCACAAACCCCACCAGCACCCCGGCAAATGCAACCAGTCGCCGCGACATGCCGCCTTCGGCCATGATCGCCCCGGCCAGTACAAAGAACGGAATCGCCATCAGCGAAAACTTGTTCACCCCGCCCGCAACCTGAATCATCAAGGCCTGGAACGGGATGTCGATCCACCACGCGCCGATCAGCGCCGACAGCCCGAGGGCGTAGGCCACCGGCATGCCGATCAGGATCAAGGCGATAAAACTGCCCAGCAGCATCAATGCGTCCATCAGGCAGCCCCTTCGTTTTCTTCAACCAGATCAAAGCGCACCACGCGGCGCTGGCTCTGGTCACCGAGCAAGAGTTTTTCCAGCACGAACACCAGCGTCAGCAGCCCGCCGATCGGGATTGGCATATAGGTGATGCCCACGCGCAGGGTGGGGATCGCACTCATGAACTGGTTCCAGGTGGACAGGCACAGCTTGCTGCCCCAGACGGTCATGAACAGGCAGATGGTGGCCATCAGCAGTTGCGTGATAACGCCGACGATTTGCCGTTGGCGCGCTGGCAGGCGGTCAGTAACTACGGCCACCGACATATGCGCGCCGGCACGGTAACTGGCGGCGGCGCCGATAAAGGTGAACACCAGCATCAGCAGGATGGCGGTGGGCTCCGGCCAGCTTGCGCCGGTGCCGAGGATGTAGCGGGCGAAGATGCCCCAGGGGATGATCAGCGCGACCCCGAGGACCGAGAGGCCGGCGACCCAGATGCAGGTCATGTAAATGCGGTCGTTGATGCGCAGCACTAAATTCTTCATGGCGTTCACCGTAACCGGGCGCGTCGATGCCGACCGCGCCGGGCCTGACTGAAGGGAAGGGTGATTACTCGACTGCGTCGATGCGCTTGATGATGTCGGCGTAAGCCGCACCGTACTTGGCGCGAACCGCTGCGGTGGCGTCATAGAAGGGTTTTTTGTCGACGCTGATGAACTCGACGCCGGCAGCCTTGAGCCTGGTTTCGCTGCTGGCGGACTTGGCGTCCCACAGCGCGCGCTCATCGGCCTGGGCGACCTTGGCGGCTTTTTTCACCAGGTCTTGCTGGGCGGGCGTGAGTTTGTTCCAGGTGATTTTTGACATCACGATGGGTTCGGGCAGGATCAAGTGTTCGGTGAGCGTGTAGTACTTGGCGTTCTGGAAGTGATTGTGTTCGAGCAAGGTGGGCGGGTTGTTTTCCGCGCCGTCGATGACGCCGGTCTGCAAGGCGCTGAAGATTTCGCCGGTGTCCATGGCAATACCGTTGGCGCCCATCGCGTTGAAGGCTTCGATGAAGATCGGGTTGCCCTGTACACGAATTTTCATGCCCTTGAGGTCTTCGATCTTGCGCACCGGCTTCTTGGTGTAGAGGTTGCGCGTGCCACCGTCCATCCAGGCCAGGGCCACCAGGCCGAACTCGGAGTCGGTGATCTTGGCGAGGATTTCATCGCCGATCTCGCCGTCGATGATTTTGCGCATATGCGCCTGGTCGCGGAACACGAATGGTAAGTTGAACACGTTCACGTCCGGCACCACTGGCCCGACGATGCCGAGGCTGACGCGGGTCATCTGCACCGCACCGACCTGGGCCTGTTCTACCACTTCTTTTTCGGAACCCAGGACACCGCCCGGGAAGTATTTGAAGGTCAGTTCGCCGTTACTTGCCTGAGTCAGGGCCTTGCCCATGTTCTGTTCAGCGACGACGGTGGGGTAGCCGGCGGGATGGATGTCGGCGAATTTGATTTCCAGCGCGTGGGCGGCGGTACTGAGGGTAAAAAATGCAGCGGCGAGCAAAGTGCGTTTGAAGTCCATGGGGTGTCACTCCTGTCTTATTGTTGTTGTATTCAAGGCACATCGATGCAGCTAGAGGGTGAACGTGGGCTCCGGCAATCCGCTGACGCCGGGGTTGAGGGCAAACACGCCGCCGGCGACCGACTGCTCACTGTGGTCATCACGAATCGAGGTGACGAACAAGGTGTCCAGCCGGCTGCCGCCGAAGGCGCACATGGTGGGTTTTTTTACCGGCACGCTGAGGGAACGGTCCAGACGGCCATCCGGGGTGAAGCGGTGAACCAGCCCCGCGTCGTTGGCGCAGATCCAGTAGCAACCCTCGGCGTCGACTGCCGCGCCATCGGGGCGCCCGAGGAATTGATGCATGTCGACAAATACCCGGCGGTTGGATGGCGTGCCGGTGTCGATGTCGTAATCGAACGCCCAGACCTGCTGCACCAGCGGGTGTGAATCCGAGGCGTACATCGTGCGGCCGTCCGGGCTGAACGCCAGGCCATTGAGGGTGATGAACCCGTTCAGTTGCGCATGCGGCGCGGCGCCTGACGCATAGCGGTACAGGGTGCCTTCGGCCGCATTCAGGCCCATGTTCAGCACCATGCTGCCAGCCCAGAAACGGCCCTGGCGATCGCAGCGGCCATCGTTGAGGCGCATGTCCGGGCGTGGGTGCTCGATGCTCGCCAGAGGCGTGGTGTCGAGGCTGCCGTCGTTATGCGGGGTGAGTTGGAAAAAACCGCTTTCCATGCCCGCGACCCAATTGCCCGCGTCGGTGCGGGCAATACAGGCGAGCATCTGCGGGGCTTTCCAGGCGGCGACGTGGCCGGTGGCGGCGTCCCAGCGTTGCAGGCCACCGTTGGGGATGTCCACCCAGTACAGCGCGTTTTCCTGCGGCACCCACACTGGGCATTCACCCACGGCATTGCGGGCGTCGACGATCAGTTCAGCGGTCATGGCAACTCATTCCCTTGGGTTGATGTACGTTCAGTCACCAAACGGCCCCGCCGCGCAGAACGCGCCGCCCTGGTAGACCGCGGCCGGGTCATCGGCGGCCACTGGCGGCTGGGCTTCGACCTTGGTGCGGTACACCTCGGAGCTGTCCTTGGGCACAAAACCCAGGTGCGCGGCGTAACGGTTGTCCCACCAGGTGTCGAGGTTATCCGACATGCCGTAGACCACGGTGTGGCCGACATTCGGCGTGTACAGCGCGCGCTCGAGCAGTTGGGTCAGGTCATCGAAACTCAACCAGGTGTGCATCATCCGGCGGTTCTGGGGTTCCGGGAACGAGGAGCCGATGCGGATG
>NZ_VBVZ01000492.1 GCF_005863185.1 Pseudomonas edaphica | reverse complement strand
CTTCAAGGGGGCGGTGAGAAGGGAAGGGCGGGGTACGCCGATGTGTTCATCTTTCACAACGGGGCGCATGGCGATAAACACTTCAGCTTCTTCACCCGGTTTAAGCCAGGCGCGTGGCCAGACACTGACCGCCAGCGTTTGTGAGTTGCTGCATTCTTTTTCATCGATGCGCACGTTGCGTTTGATCTGGTTGCGCACGACCACCACCGCCACATTGAACTGCGCGCCGGTGTACCACTGGCTGCGCTCGCTGTTGAGCGCCAACAGATCGCGCGTGGCGCACAACGTGTCCAGTTGCAGGGGCATTGGCCCTGCCTTGAAACCGTCTGGGACTTCGCCGCTGACCAAGTGCGCCAGGGTGCTGGTGATATCGCTTCGGTTTATGGGCGGCTGATGGGCGGCTTGCCGGCGCGCCAGAGGCTTGAGGGCAGCCTGCAATTGGGCCTGGTCCTCCTGGGGCAAGTAACGCGAAGGGTCAGATTGGTCGCCGATGACCCGTGGGGTGAGGATGAACAGTCGCTCGCGTCGACTGTTCTGTCGTTCAGTCGAGGAGAACAATGCCTTGCCCAGCAAAGGAATATCGCCCAGGAGCGGCACCTTGCTTTGTTTGTCCTTGTTGTCTGTGACATGGAAACCACCGACCACCAATGAGCGCTTTTCCGCCATTACCGCCTGGGTGCTCACCTTGCCACGGCGAACATCGAGGTCATCGGGCTGTAGGTTGAGTTCGTCGAAGTTACCGTCTTCAATATCCACCACCAAATGGATCTGGTGGCCACCACGGCTGGTGATCACCCGTGGCACCACCTGAAAGCTGGTGCCGACGGTCACGGGTAAAATGGTTGCGTAGTCTCTGCCGGCCTTCAGGTATCGCGTGCGGTTGAAATCGATGACCGCCGGCTGGTTCTCCAGGGTGAGCACGGAAGGGTTGGAGACCAGGGTTGCCAGCCCTTGGGACTCCAGGGCACGTATGTGAGCGTAGAAGCGCCCGGGGTTGCCAATCGACAACTGAGAAGTCGTGCCCGGTGCCACGTTGACGCCGCCGCGCCAGCGGCTGTTTTGAAAGCCCCATTCAACCCCGAACTCTTGCAACTTTGTGCGTTCGATGTCGAGGATGATGGCGTCTATCTCCACCAGCTTGCGTGCAACGTCGAGTTGGGTGATCAACTCGCGGTACATCGTTTGGCGCTCAGGCAGGTCGTAGATCAGAATCGCGTTATTACGCACGTCGGCTTCGACCCGGATTCGGCTGGTTGCGCGTGGGGCGCGAGGGCCGAGTGAGGCGCCCGTCGACAGCCCTCCTGCATTCGTGGGGTTGGCGAGCATCTGCTCCAGCAGAGGGTTGTTCAACCGCGGGACGTTGGGCGTAATCTGGGCCGACGGTGAAGAAGCGCCGGAAGATTGGGTGGCATTGGCGACTGTGGAGGTGGAGCGTGGCTCCAGTAACCCACGCAGCACGCTGGCCACGCCCGCGATGGTCAGCTTCTCTCCGCGATAATCGATGATCCGGTCCGCCGCGTTGGCGTACTTGAGCGGGTAAGTCAGCACGCTCTGTTTTTCATCCGGAGATCTGCGTTGGCTGCTGAACTGTTTGATCTGCTCGATATAGCGTTTAGGACCGGAGACGAGTACAACCCCATCGTCCGGCAATTCACCCCAGCCAAATCGGCTGTCGAGCAGGCCGATATCGGTCAGGGCCTTTTTAAGGTCTGCGATCGTTTCCGACGAAACTTCCAGCCGCGCAGACTCTTGCTGATCCAGCGTGCTGATGTACAGGGTGTTGTTGTACAGGTACCACTGGAAGCGGTGTTCGACCCCCAGCCTGTCGAGCATGGACTGGGGAGTATTAGCGCGTATTTTGCCATTGACCACGCCCTCCAGCAGGCCCTCGATTTGCAGTTGGGTGCCGAAGGTCTGGGCGAAGTCTTCGAGCACTTCGCGTACAGGCTTGTACTGGGTTTCGTAGGCATACGCCGTATTTTTCCATTCCGCTGGAATGGCGGCAAGGGGGCTTTGCAGAGGTATCAACAGGCACATCAGAACTATTGGAATACGCCAGTCGGCGTGTTTGAAACGCGCACAGGGCGAGCTGATAGACAAGCGTAAACGCTTGTAAATGAGGGTGTTCATATAGGATTCTCTAGTTAATAAAACTGCGCACGCAGTGGAGTTGGCCCACATTTTTTGGGCGTTCTGGCCAGCCGCTTGGCCGTGGAACGCCAGGTGTCGCGCTGATTGAGAAGGGATTCGAGTTGGTTAAACAGAACGGCCTGATGGTCTTCCTGCGTGACGCATTGAAGTAGCCAGAGCTGCCCCGTGGAGGGCTCGACTGAAAGCGCTCCCTGAAAGTACGGCAGGCTTGCTCCACCCAGTTGTAGCCAGGTTTCCATTGTTGTTTGTGCGTGCTTTGGCTGATGGGTAAGTTGAGCGCTGAGCAAAAAACACTGCGGGTAACGACGCAGGGTTATAGTGTCGTCGCCCTCCAGCAGCGTGATTTCTTGCTCTGCCCCCGCCAGCCACTGAGTGAGCCGCGCGCTGAAACACTCAGGTCCCATTGAAAATGATTTTTCCCATCTCGGCCCGGTGGCCGAGAACCGCTCCGGCGGCAGTCGTCTGTAGCATCAAGTTTTGTTTCAGCCTGAAGTGTTCACCCAGCAGTGATGAAAACTCTTTCGAGGTTATTTCATCAGGGATGCCCTGACCGAGTTGTTCGAACTGCCGGTTGTTTTTGCTTAAATCCCTGAAGATTTGCCCGCCCTCGCGTGCGTCGAGTTTCATATGCTGATCTCCGTTGAACGTGTATTTTTTATGTGGTTTACCTTTGGGATCCGTTCCACGATTTTTTAAATATCTGGATAAAAAATGCAGCAGGCGGTTGAGAAGTTAATCCTCTGAAACAAAGTCTGTGTGAGACACCAACAGGGCATTGATCGAAGAGGCCCAGTCGATACGAAAGCTGCCTTCCTCTGCCTCCAGGATCAACATCTGTGGCTGAACAGACTCGTCACACAGCAGGCGCCAGGGCGCTTCGGTATGTTGATCCAGCCAATGTTCCACATCCGCCTGATCCTGCGGGTTGCAGACCAACTTTGCGCGGATCGCCGGGGCCTGGGCTGCGAGCATTTGCTTGAGCATGGCAGACACCCGTTGAGTGGGCGTTGTGTCCTCGAGCAAGCTGCGAATGGCACTGTGGGTGACCGATGTGGCGATGCGTTCGATGCTGTCGAGGACCGCTTGCTGCTGCGTGTGCCACAGATGCAATTGGCGATTGGCGCGTTGCCAGAACTCATGTTGAGCCTGCAGCAGCAATTGGTCGCGTTGCACATAGGTTTGGCGCAGGATTTCATCTGCCTGAACCTGGGCACTGTTTAACAATTCGGTGTCGCGGGCGCAGTCCGCCAACGTTTCCAAGGGAATCAGCGAGCAGGTCCGTGAAGGAAGCGGCTTGCGTAGCTCAATCGTGCGTTTGCACAGCATCGTCCTGGGCCTCCTCGGCGAAGGAAAACACCGGCTCGTTGTTTGACGCGCCGGTGCGCCATATTGCGGCCTTCCAAATAGTTTCAAGCTTGTCGTGGGCATCGATCAGTCGAGGGTTCTTCTCTAGGGCGAGCACCCGATGGCGGTCAAAGCTCAACCGCAGCCGCTGCCACACAGGGGGTTCTACCCAGGCGCGTAGATAGTGCAGGGGGTCTTCAGTGTTGATTTGCAGGGTGTTGGGCAGCAGTGCCTTGGAAAGGCGTACGCACCAGAGTTGCAGGTCTTGGCTCAATGGCGTGCGGTTCTTGATCTGGTAAACACCGCCGACCAGCGCGAGGATGAGGTCTCTGCGTTGTTCAGGTTCAAGTACCAACTGCAACAGTGCTGGAGACGGTTCGACAGGCAGGCATGGGTCAATTCCCAACGCCGTTGCCATTGCCGCGTGCTGGCTCTGGCAGAGTGTTTTCGAATAGGGCAATGAAGGGACGAAAGGCGGCCAGTCATGGGGCGAATCGAGCCATGGGCAGGCCCACCACTTGGCCCAACTGAGGCTGTCATGCGTCATTCGTGTTCGGCTCGGCTTGTTGGGCGCCGCGCGCCTTTTTCACCCAGAACCCCGCTGCAGCGCACCCCACAAACAGGACGATAAAGAACAATGTCACCATGGTCTGCCAAAAAGCGAGGTCACCGGGCTTAATCAGAAACGGCCCGAAGTAGGCGAGTTGCTGCTTTTCCTTGTAGGCGGTAGCCGGTACGAAGATCACGGTCAGTTTTTGCGGGTTTGCAACGGCTGTTGTCATGCCCGGTATGCTACTGGCAACCATCCGCCGAATGCGCGGCAGCAAGCTGTCGGGTTCCAGCCGTGGATCATGCTTGATGAAGACCGATGCCGAGGCCGGCTGTACCGGCTCTCCCGGTGCGACCCGCTCGGGCAGTACCACGTGTACCCTGGCGACAAGAACCCCATCGATATTGGACAAGGTCGCTTCCAGCTCCTGAGACAAGGCATAGATATAGCGCGCCCGTTCCTCAAGCGGTGTCGAGATGACACCTTCCTTGCGAAATACGTCGCCCAGCGTAGAGCGCGCAGTCTTTGGTAACCCGGCGGCGGCAAGCGTGTGGACCGCGGCAGCAATATCATCTGTGCGCACGCGAACGACCACGCCGTCTTTCTCCAGCTGTTTTTGTGCCCGAATGTGCTTGTCTGCCAATTCAGCGATTACCTCATTGGCTTCCTGCTCGGATAACTTGCGGTGCAGTTCGACGCTTTCACCGCATCCGCTCAGCACCGATAAGAGGGTCAGCCATAAGAG
>NZ_VBVZ01000491.1 GCF_005863185.1 Pseudomonas edaphica | reverse complement strand
GGGCAGAATACTGGCGATGTATTCGTAGGACAAACCATGAAAGCCATAGCGGCGCAGGCCTTGCGCGGTCAACGCCCGGGGCAGTCCGTAGGTCACTTCCACCGTGTCGAGGGTGTGGTGGAATGCGGTGTCGAAACACACGAACTGCGCCAGGCCTGGGTGCTCATGCGCCAGGTAGATGATTGGCGCCAGGCACTGGGCCTGATGAAGGGGTGCCATCGGGATAAGCGCTTGGAGTTCAGCCATCACCGAGTCGTCGACCCGTTGCGCCACCTCCGTACGATCTCCGCCATGAACGACACGATGGGCCGCTGCACGGATTTGCCAAGCGTAATGACGCTCAATCCAGTCCATCAGATTGAACAAGGTTCCGCCTGGCGGCGTGGCGTCGTTGCGTGGCCACTGTTCTTCCTTTCGGGTTTGGGCGCCCGTGCGCTTGAAGATCAGGTGCTCGGTATCCTGATGAACGTTGAAACTCCCGCTGCCCAGGCATTCAGGTCCGCGCGAGGTAACAATGTCCGTCTGGTAAAGCGAAAATTTGATACCCGACGACCCCGCATTCAGGACCAGCAGCATATGGTGTGAATCGTCAGTCATGAAGCACCTCGTGAATGAACCCTCTTACCCAAGCCGCCAACGCCTGACAACGGCACGCTCGAACAACCAATGGTCAGTCTGATCGCCAATAAGCTGGCAGTCTTGACCTGGATCAGAAACACCCGACATCCGAGGGGTACACAAGAGAGGCAGCTTCGCTTCAGTGGTATTTACGATTGACGAGGAATCTCACCATGACCGCCCTACCCCATAACGCCTCAAACAGCACCCCCACCGTGTCGGACGTTCAAACCGATCACTGGATCGATCCTTTGAAGGACGGTACCCATGTACTCATTCGCCCGTTGGAAGCCAAAGATCGAGAGCGCGAATTCGCCTTCATCAAGAACCTTTCTCCCGAGTCACGGCATTTTCGCTTTCTATGCAGCATCACTGAGCCGGGTAACGCCCTCATGAATCAATTGATGGCCGTCAACAGCCCGCAACAGATGGCGTATGTCGCACTGTTCATGGACGGTGGGCACTTGATCGAGATCGGCGTCGCGCGTTATGCCTCGGCCGAGGGCGACACTCAGTGCGAATCGGCGGTAGTAGTTGCCGATCAATGGCAAAACAAAGGCCTGGGCAAACGGCTGATGCAACACTTGATCGATGCGGCACGCCTCAATGGTTTTGAGTCCATGATGTCGATGGACTCAGCCGTGAACACTCACATGCGCGGTTTGGCGCAAGAACTGGGCTTTGACAGTCATCGCGACCCGCTGGATGCGACGCAAGTCGTGTATCGATTAGCGCTGAACTGAGCATTCAAGCCGGTCGTCGCTGCAAAGAGCGGGTTGGTCGGCAAGTCCTTGCCGGCCAAGGTGATTGCATCGTCCATGGCACCGTCCAGCACAACGACGCCCCGGGTCAAGTAGCATTCATGACTGCAATACTCGCCCGGGCTTTACCGCCAGCACGCTGCACGGCGCCTGATGCAAGAGCTGTTCGGCGGTGGTTCCCAAGAGTTTTTTCAGCCCTCTATGCTGTACGGTTCCCATCACGATGACGTCGGTATGATGGTCGGTGGCGAACTCACAGATGTTCATCAGTGGCATGCCCTCGATGAAGTGGCGACATTCCACAGGTACACCATGCCGCTCGCACAGGGCCGCGAACGCCTCACGCTGGGCCACGCCCAACGCCTCATAAATCCCGGTGGCCAACGGCAGTGCGCCATAGCCCATGTCTTGGGCGTATACAGCCGTCCAGTCATACACGTGGACCAACTCAAGCCTGGCATCACACTGGTCGGCCAACTTCACGGCGGCGTCGACGATCTGGTCGTTAAACACAATGTCTTGTTCTTCGCTGCGCAACAGATCAACGATAGCAAGCACATTGCGTGGGAGTGGGTTGAGACTGTTGGTCACCAGATGAACCGGCGCGGGGCAATTGCGCAGCAGCTGCCAGTCCAGCGGTGTGAAGAAGATGCGCTTCAACACAGACTCTTCCTCGGCATCTTTGATAATCAGGGCCAGTTGTGTCTCGTTGACAAATTGCAGGATTTCTTCGTAAGGGTGTTTAATCCAGATCACTTCACTTGTGGCATGAATGCCCTGCTGGCGTGCCTGCTCGGCTTGCTTCTCCAGCCACTGGCCACGGGTCTGCAGATACCCATCCCTTGCCTGGTTTATTTGTTCGGGAGCGAACAGTCCCGCTACCGCCAAGGCTTGTAGATAATCAAATGCGACGATATGCAACGGTAGCTGCATGGCTTTAGCCAACGCATTCGCCCGGTCGAACGCCGCCGTTCGGATCATGGCAGCCGGGGCAATCAACAGTAAGCGCTGTGTATAGGACATGGTGCACCTCGGCTGAATGAATAAGACTCCAGACTGAGCGTTTCTGGCCCGGATAACTTGATCCTTGTCAGTTATCCGGGCGCAGGAGTCGAACCGCTAGTGAGCCAGTACCATCGCAAAGTAACCAAAGACCGTCAGCAATATGCCCGACACGGCATAAGCCACAGGAAAGCCGATCCAGGGAACGCTGCTCTGCACTTCCTTGGCGGCCTCGCGCGCAGGGCCCGAATGGCTGCGTGCGCCTGCAACACCGCCCATCAGGATCGCCGGGTTGATCTTGAATATATGGAAACCGACAGCCCAGACGATAAAGGGCGGAATCGTGCAAGCGACAAACCCCAACAGAAAGATTTTCAACGCAATCATTCCGTTTAGTTGCGAGACCAGGTTTGCTCCCGCGTTGACGCCGACGATGGCGACAAAAAAGATCAGCCCCATGTCTTCAAGAATGTTGCGAGCAGCATTGGGTGTATTGCCGAAAAATCGAACCCGCGAGACCAGTGACGACACAATAATGCCCGAGACCAACAGGCCACCTGCGTTGCCTAACCCCACCGATGCGCCATACGCGAGTACCTGAATCAGACCGATCAGCAAGCCAAGTATCATCCCCAACGACAGGGTTAACAAATCGGTTGCCGTGCTGGGCCGGGCGATTTTACCCAACAGCCCACTGGCCTTTTCGATGGCACTGTGCAATCCGACCATGTGCAGTACGTCCATGCGCTGGAGTTTGGTTTCCAAACCAATGGGAATAGGTGCCCCACCCCGCTCGATCCTGCCCAACCCTGGGTCGTGGCCATTGAAAAACCCTGCCGGGGCGTACGGGAAGTCATGGCCGCAATGGAACTCATCGATGCCGCCATCGCCACGTCCGGGGATTACCGCCACTGGGTGGAGGTGCATGGGCAATTCTGCGCCCACACCATGAACCCCGTTACCGGTGCACCGTTGCGCAACGCACTTGCAGCGGTCACCGTCGTGGCGGGTTCGTGCATGCTCGCCGATGCCTGGGCCACGGCATTGATGGTGCTGGGAGAAATAGAAGGCCCACGCTTGGCGCAGGAGCGCGGGATGGACGCACTGTTCGTGGTGCGCAACGGTGAAGAGCTAAAGGAAATATCGATTGTCGGCGGCAAACTGCAAGCGCAGGCTGAAGCCGAAGGATCCAACCCCGTCAATAACCTGAGTCGCGCTAACCCATGAAATTCATGCACAGGCACACCGAGCTACACCGCAGCGACCGTATCGGCTGGCTTCGCGCCGCGGTACTGGGCGCCAATGACGGGATCGTCTCCACCGCCAGCTTGTTGATCGGCGTCGCCGCTGCCAACGCCACCCACTCCACGCTGATCGTCACCGGCATGGCCGGGCTGGTGGCAGGAGCCATGTCCATGGCGGCGGGTGAGTACGTGTCCGTGCATTCCCAGGCCGATACCGAGCAGGCTGACTTGTCTCGGGAACGGGCGGAACTGGCCAGTAACCCGAAAGCCGAACACAGCGAGCTTGCCCACATTTACATGCGACGGGGGGTATCCCCCGAACTGGCCCATCAGGTGGCCGATCAATTAATGGCACGCGATGCACTGGGTGCACACGCCCGAGACGAGCTAGGCATCAGCGAAGCACTCACGGCCAAACCGCTGCAAGCCGCCCTCGCCTCGGCCGCCAGTTTCGTGCTCGGCGCCGCCCTGCCACTGGCGGTCATTTTCGTCGCCCCGTCCCACAGTGTTGTGCCGTGGATATCCGGCATGTCGCTGGTATTTCTTGCTGGCCTTGGCGCCATTGCAGCCAAAGCCGGGGGGGCAAAAATAGGGATCGGCGCTTGGCGGGTAACCCTCTGGGGTGCGTTGGCCATGGGCATTACGGCAGCCGTGGGGGCGCTGTTCGGGGCGGTAGTTTAGTTAGCGCGTTTTTGGGCGCGAAGACGGGGGCCTGGAGTTCCAGCGCTGCGACGTGCCGCCTTGAAGGCATTTCTCAGCCTAAAAACTTCAGCGCCACCCGAACGACGAACATCCCCCAAATCAATGCCAGCAGTACGGTGAAAAAAGCCATCGTGACTCCATTACTTATTCCATTTTTTGACTTCGTCACTTGGTTTTATTCAGGCACATTAAAGCAATACTTAATCTGATTAACAGAAACCTAAAATAAATACTCGCCGACAACAAAAGTCGTCACGCTGCACGTTTATCGATCTAAACTATGAGTCACACATACACAACTGGAGCTTCGCGAACAATCGCTGTTTGCTTGATTGGACGCGAACCGACTTCGAGAGCTACTCGGCCTTCATCATTAACCCAACTAGCGGTCACCACAAAGATCTACCACCCCACCGCCTCCTCGCTTCACTACATTCACCCGCCATTGCCAACGGTCCCTTCACCCGACCGAGCAG
>NZ_VBVZ01000490.1 GCF_005863185.1 Pseudomonas edaphica | reverse complement strand
GGTACAGTTCGTGTTCGACAACCCGGCGCTTGCTCTCGCTACAGTCCTGGATCAGTTGTTGCGCCCAGGCTGGGTAACTCGAGGCTTCCATAAGCGGGCCGGTTCGGTTGAAGGTGTCGATCACTGTAGGGCTCCTTTTCTAGTGTGATTGTACAGACCGTCGAATGCTTCAGCGGAATGTGCCGGGCGCCTTTAGCAACAGTGGCTGCGGCCGCACGGGTCGGCACTGCAGACTATCAAAGGTAAACAATTGCGGACGTTCGATCAGGTAGCCCTGAGCATAATCCACACCGATCTCAAGTAAAGCTTGCTCGATCAGCGGTGTTTCAACAAATTCGGCAATTGTGCGCTTACCCATGACGTGGCCGATGTGGTTGATCACTTCGACCATGGCACGGTTAATCGGGTCGTCCAGCATATCCTTTACGAAACTCCCGTCGATCTTCAGGAAGTCTACAGGTAAATGTTTAAGATAAGCGAACGAGGACATTCCGGCACAAAAGTCATCAAGTGAAAAATGGCAACCTAAGGCCTTGAGTTCATTAATAAAGCGGATTGCACTGCCCAAATTGGCAATAGCGCTGGTCTCTGTTATTTCAAAACAAATCATTTCCGGCGGAATGCTGTAAGCCTCGAATTTCTCACGTAAAAACCCGAGAAAATCATCATCGCCAATAGTTATGCCTGACAGATTAATCGCACACATAGCCATAGGACGGCCTGCACGCTCTTGCATACAACGGGCGATAATCTTAAAGACGTTTTCCACGACCCAACGATCTAGCGAAGTCATCAAACCGTAACGTTCGGCCGCAGGAATAAAACTGTCCGGCAAGATGATCCGACCCGCCTCGTCGTGCAGGCGCAGGAGGATCTCAATATGACCATTACCACCATCGGTATGGCCCAACGGCGAGATTTCCTGGGCGTAGAGGCAAAAACGATCTTCCTCCAGGGCCATGTGCAGGCGTTGTACCCAGGCCATTTCGCCAAAACGCATGGACAATTCCGAATCATCGGCATGGTAGACCTGCACCCTGTTACGGCCCTTTTCCTTGGCCATATAACAGGCCATATCAGCGGCGCGCAGCGAAGTTTCCAGGGTGGTCGGCGATTGCGAGATATGCACCAGACCAATGCTCACGGTGGTCATGAACGGCCGGCCCTTCCACACAAAATGCAGGCTTTGCACGGTATGGCGCAGGCTTTCAGCGATCTTTTCCGCCACCGCTGCCGGGCAGTTCTCCAACAGGATGCCGAATTCGTCGCCGCCCAGGCGCGCCAGGGTGTCGCCTTCGCGCAGGTCCGATTGCAGCAACGCACAGATATGCCGCAGCAGCTCATCGCCCGCCGCATGCCCGCAGGTGTCGTTGACCAGCTTGAACTGGTCGAGGTCGAGGAACATCAAGGCATGCCGCCCGCTCTGCTGGCGCGCTACCTGTTGCAGCACCTGCTCCAGCCGGAACTCGAATTCGCGGCGGTTGGCCAGGCCAGTCAAGGCATCGTGGGTCGCCTGCCACGACAGGTTGGCGATGTACTGGCGCTCCTGGGTCATGTCGTGCAACACCAGCACCGCGCCGCTGACCTTGCCGGCGTTGCGGATCGGGGCACCTACCAGGGTGACTGACACCGTGCTGCCGTCCACGCGCTGGATCAGCTTGGAATGCTCGCTGCCACCGCTGAGTTCACCCTTGATAATGTGTTCAATCAGGGCGAAGCCATCGGGCTCGGCGTTCTCATCAAGCAGGTTGAACAACGCCGCCAGCGGCAACCCTTGGGCCTGCGCGTTCTTCCAATGGGTCAGCGCCTCGGCCGCCGGGTTCATGTAGGCAATGGCGCCGTCGACATCCGTGGTGATCACGCCGTCGCCAATCGACTCCAGGGTGATCTGCGCCCGCTCCTTCTCGGCTTGCAACGCGGTGGCGAAGGCGTGGCGCTGGGTCAGCAGTTTGTGGGTACGCAGCAGTGCCAGCACGATCAACCCCAGGGCGGTGGCCAGGTTGGTGATCAGCAACAGGCGCAGGATCATCCGCGAACCTTCGCCCAAGGCATCGCTGAAGGCCTTGGCGGCTGGCGTCACGCCGTCGTTGATGGCGATGATGCGCGTCTTCCAGCCAGCAATGTCGCCAGGGCTGACCTGATCACTGCGGATCGCCCGGTGCATCGCCTGGGCCAGGTCATCCAGTTGCACCAGGTAACCATCGCCCACGGTCCACAACTCGATGGCTTTTTCCAGGTAGCTGAAATGGCGAAAATTGAGGTACAGCCAGATCAGATTGGACACGTCATCGGGGTGGTTGCCGCCCTTGAGGATGCCCAGGCGCGCGGCCGCAAGGTCGGGCGTGGGACGGTCCAGCGCGACGCGCAGCTCATGGCCGCCCTGGGGCACGGCGATGGCTTGCCGGTATTTGAGGAACGTCGCTTCGTCGCGGTTATCGGCGTAAAGGCTCAGATAGTAGATGGCGTCTTTCTGGCCCTTGGACCACAAGCTCTCGCCTGCTACATAGCCGCGCACCGCTGACAGCATGTAGAGGCTGACGCAGCCCAGCAATGCCTGGAACAGCACGACGGCGATAAAGGGCCAGACAATGCCCAACAACCGAGGCTTGCTTAACGTCGCTGCGAGAGTACGCTTTTGCTTCATGAGATCCCTTGCACATGCACTGCTTGATACGCACGCGAGAATCCGCTCTCGATAGCTCAGCCAAATCAACGCACTTGTTGCAGATGTCCGTAGAGCTTGGCGTATAACCCTCCATCGGCAATCAACTGCTGATGGTCGCCATCTTCGGCGATATGCCCGCCATCAAACACCAGTACCCGGTCGGCCTGTTTCACCGCAGAAAGCCTGTGGGCGATGATCAGTGTAGTACGCCCACTGAGAAACCGCGCCAGCGCCTGGTGCAGGTTGTACTCGGTGGCTGCGTCCAGGGCCGAGGTGGCCTCGTCCAGTATTACCACTTTGGGCTCGGCCAGCACCATGCGTGCAATCGCCAGGCGTTGGCGTTGCCCACCGGAAAAACGCACCCCCGAGCGCCCCACCACACTGTCCAGGCCCAAGGGCAGTGCCTTGACGGTAGCATCCAACTGGGCGATTTCCAGTGCCTGCCAACAGGCTTGGTCACTGCGGGCGCGGCCCATGGTCAAGTTGGCGCGCACGGTGTCGTTGAACAGCGCCGGGTGTTGCAGCACCACTGCGACGTTTTCGCGAATGGTCGCCAGGCCGATTTCCTGCTGGGTAGCACCGCCGAAACGGATACTGCCGGCTTGTGGGGTATAGAGCCCCAACAGCAGTTGCACCAGGGTACTTTTGCCGCCGCCGCTGGCGCCGACAATCGCGACCTTCTCGCCGGGTGCGATAGCCAGGTTCAACTGGTTGAGTACCAACTCTTCGCCATAGCCGAAGTTGAGGCCGCGCACCTCGATGCCGACGGTCTCACGCCCGGTGAACGGGTCTTCGCCGCCGGCATATTGCGGCTCGTCGGCCCGCGCCAGCAGCTCGTTGATCCGCGTCAGCGCACCACCCGCCGCGTAGTAGGCATATTGCAGGTTCAGCAGCTGCTCCACCGGGCCGATCATGAACCACAGGTAGCTGAACACTGCGAGCATCTGGCCGATGGACAGGTCGGAAAACAACACCGTGAGCATCGCCGCCGCGCGGAAGATGTCGATGCCGAACTGGAACAACAAGCCACTGGCGCGGCTGGAGGCATCGGTTTTCCATTGCGAATGGATCGCGTAGTCGCGCACTTCCTTGGCGCGCTGGCCCAGGCGCCCGAGGAAAAAGCCTTGGCGATTGCCGGCGCGCACTTCCTGGATGGCGTCGAGGGTTTCGGTCAGCGCCTGGGTGAAGCGCGAAGTGCTGTCGTTCTCGAGCTTCTTCAGGTGTTTGACGCGTTTGCCCAACTGCACCGTAGCGTATATCACCAAGGGGTTGAACAGCAGGATCAACAGTGCCAGTTGCCAATGCATCCACACCAGAATCGCCGAGGTGCCGACCAGCGTGAGCATGGCCACCAGGAAGCGGCTGAGAGTCTCGCCGACAAACTTGTCCAGGGTGTCCAGGTCGGTGACCAGATGCGTGGTCACCGTGCCACTGCCCAGGCTTTCGTATTCGCCCAGGGAAATCCGCTTGAGCCGTTCGATCAGGCGCACGCGGATGCGGTACACAATGTCCTTGGCCAGCCGCGCAAACAGCCGCGCCTGCACCACGTTGAACACCAGCGCACCGCAGCGCAGGCATAAGGTCACCAACAGCATCAGGCCGATATAACCGGCTGCCTTCTGCCAACCCAGTGGCAACGCGTGGTTCATCACCTTGAGCGCAGCATCGCCGTGCCCCAGCAGCACTTCGTCCACCAGCAACGGCAACAGCAAAGGGATGGGCACGCTGCACAGGGTCGCCAGCACGGCAACGCCATTGGCGATCCACAGGGATTTCTTGTGACGCAGGGCCAGGCGGCGAACTTCCGCCCAAGTCAGTCGGTCGGTGCGTTTGGGCTCATCCTGCACAGGTGGCACGCTCCAGCCATCGGGCGAGCAAGGGCGACAGCTCGGACAACGGCTGATAACCGTTGGTCAGCAACGCCAGCTGGCCATTACGCTCGGCCAGCAGCGTCGGGAAACCGGCGATGCCCAAGTCCTGCACCCAGGTAAAGTCAGCCGCCGTCGCCGCATGTTGCTCGGCGCGGTCGAAGGCGCCGGCAAACTCGATGCGCGGAATGCCCGCCTGCTCGGCCAGTTCCACCAGCACGCTGGCAAGGGTCACATCGCGGCCCTCGACATAAAACGCACGCTGGATCAGCCCCAGCAG
>NZ_VBVZ01000048.1 GCF_005863185.1 Pseudomonas edaphica | reverse complement strand
GGAGAAAAGCATGCCGATCACCGATCAGCAGTTACTACAGATCCTCCCGAACGCCGGCCGCCAAGCCGGCGTTTTTGTTCCTGTACTGAATACGGCCATGGGGCGGTACGGCATTGTCGGTACCCTGCGTGTGTCTGCGTTCATCGCCCAGGTCGGGCATGAGTCGGGCCAGTTGCGCTATGTGCGCGAGATCTGGGGGCCGACGGCGCAGCAACTCGGCTATGAGGGTCGTGCTGACCTGGGCAACATCGTTAAGGGTGATGGCTCCAAGTTCCGTGGCCGAGGCCTGATCCAGATTACCGGCCGGGGGAACTATGCCGCGTGCGGCGAGGCGCTGGGCCTGGACCTGATCAGCAAGCCCGAACTGTTGGAGCTTCCGCAGTGGGCGGCCGCGTCGGCGGCTTGGTTCTGGAAGAGCAATGGGCTGAACAACCTTGCTGATAATGGCGAGTTCGTGAAGATCACCAGGCGCATCAATGGCGGGCTCACCGGCCAGGACGATCGCCTGGCGCTGTACGAAAGGGCGCTGAAGGTGCTGGCATGACGCCTGTGCAGAAGCTGGTTGTGTTGGTGCTGGCAGTTCTCCTGGTGTTGGCGGTTGGCGGCGGCGCCGGGGTATGGCTCGCCGCGCGCCATTACCGGCCGCTGCTCGACACGGCCAACCTCGACTTGGCCACAACCAGGGCGGCACGGGCCAACCTTGAGGTATTGGCCGGGGAGCAGGGCAGGAAGCTCGGCGAACTGGTACAGGCGGGTGAGCTGCGGGAGCGGAGCGCCGCGCTGGCGCAGGAGAAAGCTCGGGAGGAGGCCCAGCCAGACTACGCGGCAGCCAACAATCTATTGCGGGAGCGAACCGGCGGTGATCCCGCCCAGGCTGCCAGCGCGATCATCGATAAGGAGCTGGGTCTATGAAGACTTTGCTGGTGGTACTGGCCGTGGTGTTGGCCGGATGCGCGGGCCATCCGCCCGAGGTGCGCACTGTCCGTGTCGAGGTGCCCGTGCTGGTGCCGTGCAAGACTAAAGACGTCGCGGTCCCGCCGTGGGCAGCGCAAGGCCTGAAGAAGTCCGACAGCTTGGAACTCAAGGTGCGGGCGCTTCTGGCTGAGCGTCGGCAGCGGATTGGCTATGAACGTCAGCTGGTTGCGGCGGTTGAGTCCTGTCAGTAGCGCGGCCATTCAACTCCAGCAGCAGGCGCTGATTCTCCCTGAACAGGTCATCCCGCTGGCCGGCAACCGACTCGAGCGCCCGGACCTTGCCGTCCAATTCCCACGTTTCATGATTCAGTCGGGCGATGTTGTCGAGCGCCTTCTTCAGCTCAGTATCAGCCGTGGCCTTGCCGGTGGCCAATAGGTCGCACATCTGCACCAGCCCGGCGATGTTCCGGCGCGCCTCGGTCAGCCGCTTCTGGGTCGCGGTCAGCTCGTCCTCGAGCAGGGCGCACTGGTGCTGGTACATTTCCAAGGGCGTAGGGCATCCAAGCCACTCGCAGGTGTCTTTATCGAGCTTCATGGTGGGTAGACTCAAATACTGTATGTGCGCACAGTAATCGAGGTGTTGCGGATTTGGGAGTGGTGTTCGTCGGCAGGACGCCGGGGAGGTGCGTGACATTTGCGTGACTTTCTCACGCACTTGTAAGCTCTTGTGGGCATTCGATTGCAGCGAGCGCCAGTAAAAACAGCCATTTCACAAAGGCTTACGGTGTTACTGCGTGCATGGGGTGCTAGGGGTCGAGTGTTCGAATCACTCCGTCCCGACCATATTTTACAGTGACTTAGCCGAACTCTAGCCAGTTCGGCTTTTTCATGCGTAGGGACTTTTGCGGGGGATCATCCCAATTTTCTCCTCAAGATGGTCAGCGCTGGCCCGCGAGAGTCAGTTGCCGACACTTTGTTCGCGGCCTCAATCAGATGCTGCAGCTCCGGGGTAGAATAGTGGCTGGTGATGCTGCCGTTCTTATGCCCCAACAATGCCTTCCGATCTTCCTCTGTCACGTCTGCTGCACGTAGCCTTCTGCCGAAGGTGTGTTTCAAGTCGTGAACGCGGAAAGCCCTGAACCCTGGATGCGCCGGCGACTGTTTGGTTTGTTCCCATTTGTCCGCCGAACGCTTCCTGGCCTTCCTCCAGGCCGAGTCATTCATTCTGTCCATGGTAGTGGCCCCATATTGATCTGGCTGTCCGTAGGGGAACACCAGGTCTTTGTGCAGGCCTCGTTGCTTGTCGATGATGTTCATCGCCACTCTGTTCAGGATCACCAGGCGTTCATCGCCGTTCTTCACACCTGCTTTATCACTTCGCCCGCCGAATCCGGCAGGTATCAGAAACACGCTGGTGTTCAGATCAGGCACCCGTATCTCCCATTCCCATCTCAACTTGCAAACTTCTTGCTCCCGGCACCCCGTGTTTACCTTGTAGAGGGCCATCCTCAACAGATGGTCCGGCAGTTCGGGAAACAGAATCGCCTGTTCTTCCCACGACATCGGGTACGGCTTCCTGGCCGACCTCTTTTCCTCAAGCATCGATATCATCGGCACGCTTTCCAACCACGGCCGTTTTTCAGCATCGCGCCACTTGCGGTGGCACAGGTTCAAGATTCTGACGACACGTTGCAGGGCGATATTGACCGTCCTGTTCGAGACACCAGGCTTGACCTTCCCTTTGTCAGTCTTGCTTGGGCGTTGCCGGTCACGGATGAACGGGGCCAAGGTTCCGTCATCAATGTGCGTGATCGGCAGATCGCCGATGTACGGGTCCAGCTGTTCGATGTGGGACGCGGAAAGACCGATCGATGCTTGGTCTTTGAACTCAACCAGGAATCGGGTAGCGGCCTCACGCCAGGTTCGCACCTGGCGCACGCCGTAGATCTTTTCCTGTCGTAGCTTTTCCAGCCGATGAATCAGGTACTGCTCGGCTTCTTCCCTTTCGCTTGCTCCAGTGCTTTCCTGAAGTCGGCTACCTCGGACGACTTTGTCGATGTGCCAAATCCCGTTCCTCTGATAGAGGCCCGACATTGTTTTTCGCGCCATTGTTTTGCTCCTTGGCGCCCACTGCGGGGCAGATTGTTGTCCTCATTGGCCTGCTTTTCAATTGCCATGGACTCAGCCCAGGAGTCTGCCCACTGATCCAACTCGATCCGATCGAAACCAACGCCTTGTTTCCCTATGGGGAATTCGCGGACGTTAGGCCGAACACTCTTGTTAAATTCTTCCCTGCACATTCCCAGGTAGGCAGGGGCAGTTGACGCTCTCAGGAAGCGCGGCGCGGTCTCTTTGGTGGGTAATGCAGTTGATTTGGCCATGGAGTCATCGCTGTTCGATGGAAGACGTTGTTTGCACTGACTTTCTGACGGGAAAGGCCTCGCCCTCCCACTTGCCGGGTTTTCCACGTATCGCGCCATGCAGGTCGTAACGGTGGGGCTTTTTGCTGGCGAATAGTTTTTCACACGCCTTTAGCAGGGCATGGTCATCTTTTACAGCCAGCAACTCCTGGCCAGCCGTCGAACCCACCTGAATCCATCCGGATTTATCGCGGCCGTAGTTTTCTGTCTTGAACAAGCGATACCTGTTCCGGTGTCCGGTTCCGGGCGATGAGGTCTCGGTGTTCATATAGAACGCCACGCCATCCCGTCGTACCCGAAGGACTGTCTTAGCCATGGGACGAATCACCTTGAAAGTGGTCAGCCAGCACTCGGCGCGCGTCGATCCCGCACGATGCTGACATGACGTAGATCTGGCCGAAGGTGGTCTCCCGACGCTGTAGGGCGTTGAACAGTTCGATCAGGCGCTCGCCCACCTGTCCGTTGCGGCGGCTCATAGGCCCGAGCTCACAGCTGGCGGGAGCGAAGCGGCGGCACTTGCCAGCGCATCCAGCAGCAAGGTTTGGCGGTTCTGTCCGTCCAGGTACTGACGCACGGCCCGGACAAACACGCTATTCATACTCCGGTCAGCGGCATTCGCGGCTGCTTCGATATCGGCACGCAGCCCGTCAGGCAGGCGTACCACAAATTTGTCAGCGGTACGGGAGTCGTATTGGTTAGTACTCAATGTGTTTCTCCAGGCAAGCCGATAGCCGGCCGCGATGATGGCTCTCGTAAATATTTGGATGTGCTCTGTTTCGCCATGAGGTGGCGAAGGAGTGGCTATAAATTAGCAATAGCTAAATAAATTAGCAAATTGTTTTTGAGATTTCCAGATTTGCTAATTCTTCTTCAGGGGAGGAGGCTCTTAACTCGTAGTGGCGAAGTAATGGTGCTAAATTCTGGCGATTCGACATATGGGGGCGATTCGGATGCAGAGCGAAGCAGCCCAGTTCTTTTTACTGAGTTCGGAAGGATTTGGGTTGTGGGAATTAGAGATCAGATTCACGACAATGCTCTTGCGGTCATCCTTGAAGCCAATCCGCAACTGATAACAGAGTGCGAAGTGGCCAGCGAAGCTGAGCTTTGCGGCTCTACACGAGGGCAGTATCGTTATCTGCTGCTAAGTGAAGCGCTGGAGAAACAAGCTAAGAGACATCGTATGCACGTTTGGGATTACCAGCTCAAGCTGGCGGAGGACGCCGGGATTGATGTGTCTGATGTTCGAGCTGAGGATAGGCGCGCTACAGCCGCGGCGCTTGGTATGGACGATCTCATCTAGAGCGTATGGCTATCCCTAGTAGTGCCAGCGCTGGTTGAACGGTTGCGCGAATGAGTTGAGGGCAGTAAGGATATTGCGGAGTCATAAATGAAGCGAATCAGAGTGGGTCGCTGGCGATTAAAAATTTGCCTGCGCTAAAGTCGACCAAATGGAAAATACAATGAGAAGGGAAGGAAATGTCTGAGTTCGTTCTGCTGGTCGAGCACTCCGTCAAATACACGAATAAGCAACCGCTCGCGGTACAGGACGTAATAGACTCGTTATCTGCTCTGGAAAAGATTTCTGTTCACTTCCTTCCTGAAGCTTTGTCCCAGCTCACTGGCGCGGGCGTTATGTCGGCAGACTTGCTGATTGAGGGGTTTCAGCAGGGTTCGTTTATTGAGGACACGCTGATTAGGCTTGTCTTCAAGAACAAGGAAGAAATGGACAAGTTCCTAGACAAGGTGCGCGAGGGCGGAAAAAATGTTTATCGAAATCTCCCTGGTAACGGGAGCCCCGTCTTGAAAGGGGCCGTGGCGGTCACGTGCGTGGTTGGCGCCCTCGTAGCGGCTGGCGCTGCCTGGGCAATAATTAACAAAGCCCCGCAACCTGCCTCTCCGATCGCCCTGAATATTACTAACAGCAATTTTGTCGTGATTGGTGCGGAGTCTTATGCAATCTCCCCGGAAAAATTTGCAGAGGTAATCGAGAAGGTTGGTTCCACCGACAAGAAGAAACTTGCTCAAGCAGCAGTGAAGGTTATCGCGCCTGCCAAGAAGGAGGACGGAGCAACCGTCGTCATGAGCCAGGATGAAAGCCTATCGATTCCGGTCGAGACGGTGAGAGAGATACCGGACACCGTCGAGTTCGAACCATTTGAAATTGACGAGCCGCATCCAGATGCAGATGTAGAGATCAGGGCTACAGATCTCGACTCATCGAGCAAGGGATGGGCAGCGATCATCCGCGGCCTGGTTGACCGAAGGGTGAAGCTGATCTTGGAGGAAGGTGTAGATCCTCAAAGCTTGGCTGGAAAATTCAAGGTGCGCGCAGATGTCGTAGTTAAATTCCGGATGTCCGCGAAAACCAAGAAAATGGAACCTGTCTCCATTACCGTTCAGAAGATGATCGATAATTAATGACGAGTATGAATGGCTGCTGCCCACCACCCAAGTCAGCCATCGTCTCCATTTCATAAGGGCCCGGCCCTGCGCCGGGCTTCTTGCATCTGCACTTTCCCACTCAACCGCTCTATTCGAGAACTCAATATGCTCGTAGACCTTCCCAAGATGCTTCGTTGTCGTGAGGCGAAGGCGAACCGAATGATGCAGCTCGGCGAGGTCCATATTTACCCATTGACCCGTTTTGTTGACCAGCTTCGCGAGAGTGCCGGACCAAGTGCGGGCATCCCCTATTTTGACCCTTGGGATGGGGGCGTCGACGCTGAAGCGTTATTCCTTCTGGAGGCACCAGGGGCAAAAGCGGTAGCTTCGGGCTTTATTTCACGTAACAACCCTGACGAAACCGCGAAGAATATGTTTGAGCTCGGGGTCGAGGCCGGCATTGATCGCAAACACACAGTGCTTTGGAATGTCGTGCCTTGGTACATCGGGACGGGCACGAAAATACGAGCCGCCACCCCTCTAGATCTCGAGGCAGGGCTTCAACCGCTGCCTCAATTATTGGTACTGCTACCAAAGCTACGGGCTGTCGTTTTACTGGGGAGAAAGGCAGAGAGGGCTGCAGCTGCCATAGCCTCCGTCCGGCACGATCTGAAGCTGTTCATTTGCGCCCACCCGAGCCCGCTATATGTAAATAACGCAATCGGTAACCGCGAAAAGATTCTTACAACCCTTCGCCAGGTCCGCGCATATTTACAGCAAGGTTGACTTGCAGGGCCCAGCCAGCGCTGGGCGTCGTGTATCTGTTCCTTCACATCCCTTTCACAATCGAGCGCCTATTGTGGTCACAGCTCCTTGTGAAGATCCTTTAAGCCCGCTACCCCCATCGCGGGCTTTTCTTTGCCTGGAATTTGCCAATCGCGCCAGTGTTTACCTAAGCTGCATTTTTCTATGCCCTCGAATGGAGTCGAAGCCATGTCCACGCCACAATACTCTCTCCCCGATACCCTCGAGCGCATCTACGAGAACCAACTCGCCCTGGAGGCCGCGCTGATGGAGCTGACCCTTCTAGTTGAGAAGCTAGGCCACGACGTGGCCGGAGATAACGTACGTGGTGCCTTGCATGCCATTGGCGAGAACGCTGGGCATATCAAGCAGGGGATGGCTAGGTTGAGGGCACAAGGGCCGGATTGATCGCCAGGGGGAGGGCAGTGACGATCTCGCTCATCGTCGCTTTATCTTGCTCAAAGTAGGTGGCGCCGGTGTGTGTAATTGCGAGCTGATAGTTCCCGATCTCGACGACATCCACCAAAGCAAACAGTGAGATCAGGTCTAGCCCTTCGGCTCTACCAATCTCAGTATCTGGCGCGTCATTCCCCTCATCCAGCATGGCTGCAAATTCTTTGGCTTCTTTGTGAGTACTGAAAAGCTCAAGTATTTCCGTCGACCAAATTTTATTCTGATCGCGATGTACCAACGTCTCTGGGGAGCCTGGGCTTCCCAGATAATAAGCGTGCCTGTTCGCGAGAGCTTGAGTGTCCGGATGGTTGGGACCGCGACGAATTATCCAGGCACCGTTAGGGCCCTTCCTGCTGATGTGGGGGATGAGAACGTATTGCTTGATGGTTGGCTCTTCATCGAACGGGTTGTACGGCAAAGCAGGGCGCCCCAAATGCAGAGCTGTTGCTCCGCAGCTAAACTTCACGCGATAGCTATCTGATGAATCCCAAACTCCAACAGGTGCGTACCTGGCCATCAATCGAATTATCGCAGGTATCAGCACCTGGGATTTCTTGCCCATCATGGGCGCCATTCGAAGGAGCTTTTTATCCCGTACGCTGATTTCTTCCGCAGGGACTGGCTCCAGGTCTGCTGCGGTAATCTCAACGAACTCCCACTCCAGTAGTCCTTCTTTCTCTTGCGCCGCTAGCTCATGCAGTCGTTCGGGCTCCATGTACAGTTGTTCAGCTCGTAATGGAATCGAGTCTGTCTCCCGTGTTGCCCGGCCGGCGTTGGGGTCTGGCTGAATTGAATCAATCGCCGATCCCCATGAGCAACCGGGCTTGGTCCAGATGAGGATTGCGCCAGGGAATACCACACCTGATGTGCTGCTATCCGGAGTTCCAAAGTAGTAGCGAACATACTGGAGGGCGCCGAAGAACGTCTTCGTTATCGTTGGAGGCGCAGGGTGATTCCCTTCAATGAGGTTGTACTCAAGGATTAGGTCCAAATCTCCACAAGTCATTGCGCCGCGGGCATACGAGCCGACCACCCATAGCGAGGTAATCTCGAGCTGGGACGTCACCGCTTTGTTGAAGAAGTTTTTGTGAGCGATAACTCGTGAGGATGCCTCGTCTAGCCTCTGGCAGATCCGCACAAGCTTTTTGGTGAACGATTCGCGGGTGAGTCGCTTTTCGAGTGCTGACATGCGCTCATCTCGGTAGGCAGTGGGTAGAACTGTTATTTGGACTTGAAGAACATCATCGCATCGATGAAGCGTTGAGCCTTTTTCTGCGAATCAACCCTGGAGAAATTCAGCGTGCCGCCGGCCTGGTTCGTTGTGATCACGACCCAACGATTGCGCTTGGTGTACAGAGTTGCAGCGCCGATTGAATTGAAGTAAATCCTGGTCTGAACGGCTTTCGATGATGTGACCGAGTTCCCCGCGGCGATGGCGCCATTTCCTAGGGGTACAGCGCTTGCGAAGCCGCTGCTGGAGGACACGACACCGCTTCCGTAGGCGATGTACTCATTCGTGAAGAAAACCTGCTCGGGCCTGGTCTTCTCGGGCTGTTCCATCAGCACCTGCTCAATCACTGACCTGGCCTGTTCCGCTGTGATCGGTGAAGGCTGGTATTCGACGACTTTTGACGCGCACCCTGTGAGCAACAGCAGTGCTGCGATGGCGATAGTTTTCATCCCTGACTCCCTTAAATTAATGCCGAGCATTCTGCCATGGTACGGCTGGCCAATGCTCAGAACATGCTTGGGCACTTGTAGAGCTTGATCGCTGAACTGTCGAGGCCGGTGCTACTGACCACATATAGCGTTTGAATGTTGGCCTTCTGTGCAATAAAACCTTCACAGGAGTAGCCGCACATCATGACCCTGGCAGTGAAGCAAACGTTCTGCAGTCTGAGCTTGTATAGGTCTTGAGGCCAAGTCATGCAGTCATAATCGCCGCCAATGGGGCAGGAGACTCTCTCAAGTCCGCCAGAGGCCAGGACTGTTGACCCTGCAAGGTTATCGATATCTCCATACCCCCACGCCGTTTGGCTCAGCCCAGTAGTCATCATCTTCCCTTGATTTAGGTGGTGGGGCTCTGACTCTACCAACCCCTTGTGCCGCCCTCAACGCCTGCGTGTTTGGTGATTTTGGTTGTGTTCCCAAGATGCGCCGTAGGGCTATTACATTTTGCTAACGGGCTATATAGACTTGTTAGAACCTATTCGACGTACTGGGGGGGTAAGTGGCCAGATTAAGCAATGCTATAAAAAAATCGGATATCCCGAGTTGGTTTGTCCTGAGTAAGTATGCGTTTGCTTCTGATCTCAATAGTGCTGGCTGGTATGAGCAGATTTTAGCAAGAGAACAGTTGTTTCTTCTGATGGGGCAACGTAAAAATATTGGTGATCCACCAAACGAAAAAGATTTGGCTTCTAGGCTGGCATCTGAAATATGGTTAGAAGCTAAAGTTTCATTTAAAGGTCCTGGTATTTTGCCATCCATTTGCGGGCATGATGGTGCTGTTGGTCGTATAAACTCTAGCTATGCGAAGTCTGTCCATTCCCTCACGTATAGGCAATTTTTGCAGCAGGATGAAAGGATTAAAAACGAAGCTAAGGAGAAGGCAAAGCAGTGGTGGGAAAATATAAGCGCTCCTGATTTCGGCTCCGGAAAAATTGATATGGATCTCGCCTATCAAGTCATGGAGTTCGTAGATTTACCACTTCATGCATCACAGAATAGAACGTCACTACATGCTATAGCTGATGTTGATCTGAGTATGCCGGATGCTATCTTAGTTGATGCTTTTAAAGCTTGGCTTGCAACAGTGAGAGAAGAATTCTACCTGGACTCACCAAAGCAGTATAGGCGACCAGATTTTGCGTCGTGGGTTAGGCTTGGAGTATTGCCATATCTGGACCTTGTCTCTTGGGCTGAACTCACAGGGCAAAGTATTCCTAACAGATTAATGGCGAGTTTGCTTTTTCCAGCTGGAGATGGAGGGGAGGAAACCATTAGAAAAACAACTGCCCCGATTGCTATGGAGATGATAGGGCGGGGAGGATATACAGATAGAACTATTCTCGACACGCTGCTTGCGGTTGCCGCCCATGAGGGCCGGGAGTTGGATGGTGGTTAATTCGGAAGCCTTTCCTGCTCTTTCTTTTCCGGAAAAAAGATGGCCCTTTTCAGTGCCTTCCAATTGCTGATTTTGTGTGAATAATTGGAAACCATCGTAACCACAGAAGCTTCGTTAGGAGTCCGATGGCATGTATAGCGGTTTGAGCAGAGAAGTTCCTAGGCGGAAAAAAAACGGCACGTCGCACACGAGGTTAATTACCGAGCTCAAGATCTCCATCATCATCTGGGCCTGGCAGCGCATCAAACCGATCTACCATGCCTGGAAATTCCTCTTCCATCATGCGCCGTGTCTCAGGATCCTTAAGTTTCATCCGTAGTCCGATGATCGTCAGTTTTCGCATCAGTTCTTCAGTCGAAATGCCAAGTTTTGCCGCCTCCGTATCGAACTGCTCGGCTTCTTCGGCGCTGAGCTGAATCTCGATTTCCTTAGTGGTCTTTTTCAGTTCCGGCATCAGATCGTAGGCGTCCATTTTCAGAACCCGGGCCAGTTTGAGGGCGCCGCCCAGGCGGGGTTTGGAGCGACCAGCTTCATATCGGACGATTTGAGGTTGGCTGATGCCGCTTTGTTCGGAAAGATCTTTTTGCGTCAGACCTGCTTCAGAGCGTGCCCATAGGAGGCGTTCAGCAAAAGATCTGGTATCGGTCATGAGCCCTCTAAGCCTTTTAATTACTGGGTTTCATATCACTATATCAGACAACAAATGATCCCCAATGATCAGTATTGACATGTGATAGTAAGTGGTATCAAATGATCACAAATGATCACTTCATGGCGATGGAGGTTAAGGATGAGGCAAGAAAAAGTTCCGCTGGTGATTCGTTTGCCACTTCAACTGAGGGATTGGCTGAGCGCGAAGTCAGAGGAGAACGGAAGGACTGCGAACGGGGAGGTAGTTTTCCGCTTAAGGAAAATGATGGAGCAGGAGCTTGTTCATGAAAAACAACAGGCATGAAAAAGCCCCAAGCGCGCCAACGCTTGAGGCCTATGAAGCAGTGAACATTTCTGAGGACATTCACATGACGAAGCATACCGAAGTAAACGAAAAACTCAATGCTGGCGCCTTCAAGGGTCCAGTGACCGTGCCGCTTTCATTCGCGCAGTGCAACATTGAGGGGCAAGATTTGTATGGCGTCCGTCCAGGCGTTCCCGCTGTTGATGCTTTGAATCAGGCGTCCTGCACTCTTCATAGCGTGAAAAAGGCGTTAGAAGACGCGGGAATGGCCGAGCTCATTGTTACGCCAAGCCAAGCATGGTTGCTACACATGGCGGTCGAGTCTGCTAAGGCTGCTATCGACTCCGTCACCGAAGGCCTGGAGAAAGCACGATGAATACTTTCTCCGTTCAATCCGAGCAGCTTTCTGGAGATGCGCCACGTTTTCTGCAAACGCAAAACGTGGCGCGGATGTCGTCTCGCGAAATTGCAGAATTGGTGGGTTCCCGTCACGACAAGGTGAAGCAGTCCATTGAAAGACTGGCTGAGCGTAGCGTTATCGTCCACCCCCCAATGGGGAATGAACAGTTCAACGACGCACTGGGTCGTCCGCGCACAGAATCGGTTTATTACGTGAGCAAGCGCGACAGTTACGTCATCGTGGCCCAGCTCAGCCCTGAGTTCACGGCCCGCCTGGTGGATCGTTGGCAGGAACTGGAAGAGATGTCAGCCAGGCCAGCCTTCGACATTGCCAGCCTGAACGACCCCAAGGTCTTGCTGGCCCTGTTGACTGACAACGTCCGCAAGGTCGTCGCCCTGGAGGCTGACAACACAGAGCTCTCGAAAGAGAACCACGAGCTGGAAGTGAAGGTGGAGCAGGACGCTCCGAAGGTGGCCTTTCACGACATGGTCGTGGTGTCGCACAAGAAGTACAACGCCGCTCAGGCTGCCAAGATCATCGGCACCGGCCGCACCAGGCTGTTGCAGTTCATGCGGCAGAAAGGGTGGGTGACCCGTTCGAACGAGCCGTATCAGGCGAAGATCGAAGCCGGCTTGCTGGATGTGAAGTTGGGCACCTTCGAGCACCCGATCGACGGCACGATCCCAACGTGCTCTACACTGATCACAGGGAAGGGTCTGACGAAGTTGGAAGCTCTTTGGCGGGAGCGAGACGCGGACTTGTTGGCTTAGCAGTGAAGAGAGCCCGGCCCAGCGCCGGGCTTTTCGTCAGAGCCTCAGTAATCCTCAATGGCGTGGCAGAGAGTTGGCAGAATGAGTCATGCAGCTACGCTTTTTAAATGTAAGCAATTTGCGTATACTTGAGCCCAATGAAAACAGTCTTTTTTGAAACGACAAGCTTCACCGCCATGGTAGGTGACTATCTGACTGACGATGAATATCGGCAGCTCCAGACGGAAATGCAGGCGAATCCTGAGGCAGGCGATGTAATGCCACGTACCGGCGGCTTCAGAAAGCTCCGCTGGCAGGACAATCGCCGCGGGAAGGGAAAGCGTGGTGGTCTTCGTGTGATTTATTACTGGTTGCTTAATGACGGCCAGTTTTGGATGTTTTCGATTTATGACAAGGATGAGATGGCGAACCTGACTGCGGCTCAGGAGAAGGCATTGAAGGCTGCTATAGATGCAGAGCTGAAAAAACGAGGTGGGAAATGAAAAAGAAGCGCGATCTGTTTGCTGAGCTGATGCAAGGCGTAAACGAGATGGGCGAGCACCGGCAGGGGAAGATAACACTTCGTCAGTACGAAGTGGAGGCTCTTGCACCTCCAGAGGTGACGGCTGCTGAGATCGTTTCCATCCGTGAAAATCTTCATATGTCGCAGCCAGTGTTCGCCAGGCAAATCAGGACCAGTCCTGACACGCTGAAAAACTGGGAGCAGTCGAAGTCAAAGCCAAATGCTCAGGCTGCGCTGTTGATCAAGCTGGTCCAGCGTTTCCCAGATATGGTTGAGCGTCTCAACACTGTCTGAACCGATGATTACCCAAGAGCCCGGCCCAGTGCCGGGCTTTTTGCATCTGGCTCAAGGCTTTTCAGCGTTGGCCTTCTCAAGCAGGCCAGCGATTCCCTCGAGCAGTACCAGGTCTGACTCCCTAAGCCTTCCCTTAGCCGCTGCCCGGGCGAGCTTCTCGATAACCGCCACAGCCCGTGGCGAGGCCTTGTCCTGAAGGGCCTGGTAGGCAGACGCCGCCTCTCGTACCACATCCTGGCGAGTGTATTCACCCTCGATCAATGCCGGCCCGTGCCCGTTCGGGTTGACCAGCACACCAGGCGTGAGCCCGATTTTCTGCTCAAGGTTGAGTGCCGCCTTCTCGCCCAGGGAGCGGTGCCCATTGAGGATCTGGGACAAATACGAAGCGTCCAGATCGTGCTGGTCGGCGAAGTCTTTCTGGCTGAGTGGGCCGATGACACGCCGCAGCGCGTCGACTCGAAGAGTTTTGATATCCATAGGCGAATAGTGTCCCTGCGTTAGCAAACAGTAAATTATAAAATGCTATTGCTATTGAGATTAGCAAAATGTAATCTTGGCTTCTTTCGGAGACAAACATGACGCTACTCGAACTCATCCGGTCCCTCGACACACCTTCGGTGGAGTCGTTGGCCAAGCGCAGCGGCACCAGTGCCGGGAACCTTAAACAGATCGCCCATGGCTTTCGCCGGGCAGGCCCAGGCCTCGCCATCAATCTTGAGCGGGAGTCGAGCAGGGCGGTGACCTGTGAAGAGCTCCGGCCCGATGTCGACTGGGCCTATCTGCGCAATTCAGGCCAAGAGCCGAATCTTTAATCCCGATTAAAAGAAGCCCTGATCGAGGGCGCATATCTTCGCCCTGAGCTGAACGTTCCGCCACGACAACCACGAAGAGGTTTCCCGAAATGGAACAGGTACACCGCGCAATACATGAGGCAGTTCTGGAGGCGGGGCCAAAGCAACTGGCTCACCTGATGGGTATGAGCCATACCGCATTGCTCAACCGCAGCAACCCAAATGACGACTCGCACCGCCTGAACCTGGAGCAATTTCTTCAGATTCTGGTGCATAGCAAGAACGTTGAGCCGCTGGAACACCTGGCCAACACATTGGGCTATGCCCTGGTGCCTCAGGCGCGGCCGGCGAGCAAGAACCTCATCGAGGCTCTAGTGCATCTCGCGGCTGAGTACGGGGATGTTTCTCGATTGGTACATGACGCCCTGGCGGACGGTCGAGTTTCACCTTTTGAGAAGGCGAACATCCAGAAAGAAATCGGCCATGTACGGCAGAGCTTGCTGGTGCTGGAAGAGTCAGTCAAAGCGGCGTGAATGGCCTACAGCGCAGTCAGTCGCCTGGCGGCTTGCATTAATTAAAACGGGTGGAGAATCAATTTTGCCCGGTGCAGAAAGCAACAAACCCGGCGGGAACCGGGCTCATCTAATCGTCCTGTGCGATCAGGACTACACAACTGCAGAGGTATCAATCATGGCACATGCAATTCGTAGTAAACAAGTTCGGTCGCCTGTTGTTGAACGGGTTCAACCCAAACCTCGGTTGGCTCGCGCTCTGAAGAGCGTTGCTACTTCACCTACAGCGCAGTCCTTTGAAGCTCGTCGAGGCTTCACCTATTACGTCGTCAAAGTCATTTATGCGAATGCTGGGCTGCAACAAACCTTTCCAGGCGTACTGGATAAATGCGTGGCCCTTGAGTTCAAGGCAATGCTGGAGACAGAGGTCGCTCCTTATCCTGTTCAGATTCAATGGTGGGCTGGAATGGAAGCTGAGTTCGACAGCTTTCTGGTCGGAAATGACCGTATGGAAGACTTGATCCAGTCAGTTCGATCAGCCGAGCGTCCTGGTCATGAGCTCCTGGCGCGTCTGGGTTGTTTCGGCCGGTATGAAGGTTACGCCGTCGGGGGTGTGCAATGAACGCTGCTATCAAATGCTCCACGATCCAGCCTGATCTGGAGGATAACGCTGATTTGTTCGATGCTCTCTTCGCCAGGGTCTGCAAACGCGGCACTAGTACGAATACTCCGCCAGAAGTCATCCTCTGTCAGATGATTTTTCATGCCTCCCGCGAAGTTTTTCTAGGCATTGACGACGTGCCTTTTTCGAGTGTGAAGGCTGTGGTCGAGGCTGCTTTTATGGATTGCGTCAACGTTATCGATAGGTTGGATGAGGCCGGCGCCTCCTTAACCAGCTCGCCACGAATCAAGCGACTCATAAACGTGGCGCCGAATCTCTCGGAGGTGCGTCCATGAATCTAGTCAATGGCTCGAAGAGCCCAAGCTTCAACAAAAAAACCTTCTACCTGATTGAAGTCTTTGACGGTCGAGGTGCATACGGCTTCGGCTTTGGGCTCACAGACGAGCAGGTCGCCCGTAATTTGTTGGAGATTTTTGGTCGTGACCTGCTTGGCCGAATAACAAAACTCCACACCCTAGCCAACCCACCAGAAGAGGCTCGCGGGTACCAAAAGCATAGGCAGTTTACCGAGCAGACGCAGCGCATAAAGGCGTTGATTGATATGTGCGCGAACGAGCCTTCGCCTGGCCGCGCCTTCTTAGTTGCCTTTGTGCAACAGCACCGCGCTGCAATGCCACTCAGTCATATGGCGTCCATGCTCGAGCATGCCAAGTACGAGCCGGACTTTGATGAGTTTGCCTTCATCCCACTTCACCAATCGGCGATCGGGAGGGCTTACCCATGAGTGATATCTCCCAAGAGGTGCCTGTCACGGTTATCGACGAAGCCCACATGGAGCAGTTCACCAACGATCAGTTGGTCTACAAAGCCTGGGATGCCGTCGATACCGCGCAGGAAATTCTGTTTGACGATCCACATCCAGCTGACCTGCACGACGCGAAGTTTGAGGTGGCACACGCCTGCATAGCTCTTCGGGTGTTGGTACGCCGCATCATTGGAATGGATGCGGACGTTCTTCGCCAGACTGTGTTGCAGCGGCAATTCGAGGCTTTGATGCTGTGCCCAGAGATCGAGCAGTTCCCCGCAGGGGAGACGCTGCAATGATCACTCCACTGGAATCTACTACCCAAAAACTGGGTGGTTTGCCCGCCACGGCCTGCACCATCGCCGGCCCTTGGCCAACCTACGGCAACTTCCGAACGCTTCCAGAGCGTGAGCGCTGGGTGCTTTACGGAAGCGCTAAGGCCTACCGCGAGTCGCTGGAGCGCCAAGGTTTCGAGATGGCTGAAACCTACGATGCCTTCATCCGTCGCGTGACAGAGGAGCTGGATATCTGATGGCACGCATTAGGACGATCAAGCCAGAGTTCTGGAGCAGTGAACAGGTGATGGAGTGCCAGGCTCTGACACGCCTGCTGTTCATTGGCATTTGGAACTTTTGTGACGATGGCGGCAATCATCCTGACTCGGAGAAAACTATCAAGGCCCGGGTTTTTCCCGGTGACGAAATCAGCTCGTCGAGTATTCGTCGAATGCTCGACGAGCTGTCGTCGAACGGTCTTTTGTCCTTCTACGAGCACTCTGGCAAGCGATATTTGCATGTTTGCGGGTGGGAGCACCAAAGGATCGATAAACCAACCTTACGGTATCCGGAGTTTGTCCAGTCCCTGATGGTGTCCAGTCCGCCACCGGTGGGGGCTGGAACTGATGACAACCAGAAACCGGGGCCTGTAGGTGACTCTGTCGGTGAGTCCTCTCCGAACATTCGACCACCACTCGACGAGGCCTCGTCGAATCCTCTGCTAGGCCTCGACCCCGGAAGGGAAGGGAAGGGTAATAGGAAAGGAGAAGAACAAGATCAAGAGCATGTCCATCGTCGCGATGCTCCGCCGGACGACGCGACGCTGGAACCTCAAGCTGGAGCAAATGGGCAGGAGCAGCGCGCACCTGATCAACCCGCTCTGGCAGATCCAAAGCCGAAGCGGAATATCAAACCTGCCGCTACGGATCTGCTGAACGGCTTCGATCAGTTCTATCGGTTGTACCCGCGACGCCAAAAACGGCCTGACGCTGAGTCGGCCTGGAAGAAACTCAAACCTGACGCCGCATTGCGCGAAACCCTGCTTGCTGCGCTGGCAAGCCACTGCCTTAGGCCTGACTGGATCAAGGACGGCGGGCAGTACATCCCGCTTCCGGCGACCTGGCTCAACGGCCGGTGCTGGGAAGATGAAATCCTGGCGAACACCGAGCAGTCCAATCACGTGGACCTCGACAAAATTGACCACACCTTTGGGCTTGAACGTCAGCCCGATGGTACGTATCGAGTAGCCCGACCATGATCAAACCAGCAATCATAAACACCGCTATCAGCCGTTGCGACGAGCACGGCACGTTTGAAAACAGTCTCGTGGAGTCATTCATCGGTGACGCACAGTGGCTCGGCTGCCCGCGCTGTCACTTTGATGCACGGCATTCCACTGACGAATCCGCCGCTACCGCAGCCAGGGATGTGCAGTTCGCTCGTCAGCTCAACGCGGATCTGCTCGCGTCAGGTATCCCTCCACGTTTCCGGGCGGCGACGCTGGAAAACTACCGGACGGACAGCAAGCCAGAACCCCAGGCCGTTGCTCTTCGCCAGTGCCGGGAATACGCGGAACGGTTCGACCTGCACTGGCAGGCCGGGCTTTCGATGATGCTTCTGGGAGAGGTTGGTACCGGCAAGACACACCTGGGTTGTGCGGTGGCGCAACACGTCATTCGTCACCATGGCGCCCATGCCCGGTATACATCCGCTCTGGCGATCATTCGTGACGTGAAGGCAACGTTCAGCAAGACCGCAGAATCAACCGAGCACCAAGTGTTCAGCGCACTGCAGGTTCCCGATCTGCTGGTGATCGATGAAATCGGCGTTCAGCACGGAAGCGACTTCGAGCGGCAGGTGTTGTTCGAGGTGATCAACAACCGCTACGAGCGACTGCAACCCACCATCGTGATTTCCAACCTGGGAATTCTCGGTTTGCGTAAATGTCTGGGAGATCGAGCAGTTGATCGTCTCAGCGATGCCGGTGGTCCTGCAGTGCTGTTCAACTGGCCTTCCGCCCGGGGTGACGTATGAGCCGCGAACTGTTCAGTGATGAGGCCGAGTTCGGCATCCTTGGAGCGGTGCTGCTCAAGCCCGAGTTGTTCGACGAAATATGCAGCAAGGTGGCCGTGTCCGATTTCCATGATCTGGAAAGCGCCGCGCTTTACCAGGTGATGATTGATTGCCACGCTGCTGGCGTTCCCATCGACGTTGTCACCTTGAGCGATTGCCGCCAGCGCCTGCCCAGTGGCAAGTCGACCCTGGCCCATGCGGGCGAGGTCGCCATGAATGTGCCCAGCGCCGCCAACTGGAAGGCCTATGCTCGCATTGTTCGGGAGCGGGCAGTGTTGCGCCAGATTGTGAGTGCCGCGTATGTGATCAACGATACGGCCAACGAGGAGCGCCCACTTTCCGAAGTTATCGCCATGGCCCAGCAGGCGACAGCGGATCTGCGCGACCTGGACGACGATGGCCAGCAGGATTACTACAAGGCCAGCGAGATCCTGCCAGCAGTGATCGACACCATTGACGCGAAATTCAACAAGACTATGCCTACTGGTCTATCCACTGGCCTTGAGAAGCTGGATGAGTTGGTGCGCGGATTACGTCCGGGGAACATGATCGTAGTCGGCGGGTTGACCGGATCAGGCAAGACCATCCTAGGCCTACAAATCGCCC
>NZ_VBVZ01000489.1 GCF_005863185.1 Pseudomonas edaphica | reverse complement strand
GGTAACCGGCATCGGCGTGACGCATCACCCCGGTGGCCGGGTCGTTGTGCAGTACGCGGGCGATCCGCTCAGCCGCTTCATCGGTGCCGTCGCAGACGATCACCATGCCCGAGTGCTGGGAGAAGCCCATGCCCACGCCGCCGCCGTGGTGCAGCGAAACCCAGGTCGCGCCGCTCGCGGTGTTGAGCAAGGCGTTGAGCAGTGGCCAGTCGGACACGGCGTCGGAGCCGTCCTGCATGGCTTCGGTTTCGCGGTTGGGGCTTGCGACCGAGCCGGAGTCGAGGTGGTCACGGCCGATCACTACGGGTGCCGACAGCTCACCGCTGCGCACCATTTCGTTGAATGCCAGGCCGAGCTTGGCGCGTTGGCCCAAGCCAACCCAGCAGATACGTGCTGGCAGGCCCTGGAAGCTGATGCGTTCGCGCGCCATGTCCAGCCAGTTGTGCAGGTGCGCGTCGTCCGGGATCAGCTCTTTGACTTTGGCGTCGGTCTTGTAGATGTCTTGCGGGTCACCCGACAGCGCAGCCCAGCGGAACGGGCCGATGCCACGGCAGAACAGCGGGCGGATGTAGGCCGGTACGAAGCCTGGGAAGTCGAAGGCGTTTTCTACGCCTTCTTCCTGGGCCATCTGGCGGATATTGTTGCCGTAGTCGAAAGTCGGGATGCCTTGTTTCTGGAATTCCAGCATGGCTTTGACGTGCACGGCCATCGACTGCTTGGCGGCCTTGATCACGGCAGCCGGCTCGGTTTTGGCGCGGGCGCGGTATTCGTCCCAGGTCCAGCCGGCAGGCAGGTAACCATTGAGTGGGTCGTGGGCGCTGGTCTGGTCGGTGACCATGTCCGGGCGCACGCCGCGCTTGATCAGTTCCGGCAGGATTTCGGCCGCGTTGCCCAGCAAGGCAATGGAGATGGCCTTGCCTTCCTTGGTGTATTTGGCGATGCGGGCCAGGGCATCGTCGAGGTCGGTGGCTTGCTCGTCGACATAACGGCTGGCCAGGCGGAAATCGATGCTGACCTGCTGGCACTCGATGTTCAGCGAGCAGGCGCCAGCCAGCGTCGCGGCCAACGGCTGAGCGCCGCCCATGCCGCCGAGGCCGGCGGTGAGTACCCAACGGCCGGTCAGGTCGCTGTTGTAGTGCTGGCGGCCGGCTTCGACGAAGGTTTCGTAGGTGCCCTGCACGATGCCCTGGCTACCGATGTAGATCCAGCTGCCGGCGGTCATCTGGCCGTACATGGCCAGGCCCTTGGCATCCAGTTCGTTGAAGTGTTCCCAACTGGCCCAGTGCGGCACCAGGTTGGAGTTGGCGATCAGCACGCGCGGGGCGTTGCTGTGGGTCTTGAACACGCCGACCGGCTTGCCGGATTGCACCAGCAGGGTCTCGTCGTCATTCAGGTTAGTGAGGCTCTCGACGATCTGGTCGTAGCACTCCCAGTTGCGCGCCGCACGGCCGATACCGCCGTACACCACCAATTCTTTCGGGTTCTCGGCCACTTGCGGGTCGAGGTTGTTCATCAGCATGCGCAGCGGTGCTTCAGTCAGCCAGCTTTTGGCGGTGAGCTTGTTACCGCGGGCGGCACGGATTTCGACGTCACGGTATTTTGTAGGCTTAGCTTTCGAAAAATCGGTCACAGCTGGACTCCTCGGCATGATGCGCGAACATTGATGGTGCGAAGGAGAGTCTTACGCACACATCTTTACTTGTATGTACAAGCATATGCAATCAAGCGGCCAACTTGGTGAGAGAGCGGGTGAGATTTTTTTGGGAGGTGCGTGAAAGCCTCGGAAATTAAGGCTTTGAGGCTTGGTGAATTTTCTTACAGAGGGAGTTTGCGGACGGGGACATTGTTCATCACTGCCTGGCATTGCGCCATGCTGGGGCATTCGGTAACAAATTGGTGCGCGGCTGGAAACAGCTCTTATGAGCAATGAAAAGCAAATGTGGGAGCTGGCTTGCCTGCTCCCACAGTTTTTTAACCGCGTGCGGTCAGTTCGATTACGCAGCAGCGGCCGGTGACAGAAATATCCAGCAGGTCATTGTTACCGTCGATTTGCAGGCAATCGTGATGGCCGAGCTTTTCACCCAGCACCTTCACTTCATCCGCCACACTGAACACCAACACCGTGTGCGCCGTGCTGAAAAACCGCTGCACACCATCCATCCACTGCAAGCGTGCGTGGTAACGCTCGGGCGAATAAATCAGGTTGAAATCGCGGATCGGCCCGGTGATCAAGCGGCAGGACACTTCACTTTCACCCTTGAACGCAAACGGCTGCAGCGGTAACAGCCCGCGCTGTTCCTCGCCATCCACGGTCAGAACCATGCCCGCACCTTTGATCACGGTGATCACACGCTGGTAGCCGCCAAAGGTAGAAAACCCACCCGATTCGGCTATATCGGCGATCGACAGGCGCCAGCCAAAGCCATCCAGGCCAATGCCTGCGTCACGGGTGATTTCTTCGGTGCTGCCGCCGCCGTTTTTCCATGGCATGCGGATGTAATCGGTGGCGCGCCAGACTTTCACTTCACTCATTTACTGAAACGTCCTTCCAGGCTATGACGGGAACCGGGGTGGATCAAACGCGCGGCGGTCACCGGCTGGCGGCCGGACCAGGTGCGGCGGCGAATCAACAGGCAAGGCTCGCTTGGCTCGATCTGCAACAGCTTGCACTCGGCGGCGTCGGCGAGGATGGCTTCAACCACATGCTCGCCCTCGGTCAGTGGTGCGACCTGGTTGAGGTAGGCGTACGGCGTTTGCTGGGTGAAATCCTGTTGCAAGTATTCCGGCGCGACCAGAGCGTTGACGAAGCGGTCTTCGATTTGTACGGGAATGTCGTTTTCAAAGTGCACGATCAACGAGTGAAACACGCGGCCGCCTTCGCGCATTTCCAGGGCCACAGCACGTTCGGAGCCGGCGGCCTCTTCGCCCAGGTGAATAACCTGGCAGGTATGCCGATGACCGCGGGAGGCGATCTCATCGGCAATGTTGTGCACTTCAAACAGCGCCGATTGGCTCTTGGGCTCGGCGACGAAAGTGCCAACGCCCTGCATGCGCACCAGCAACCCTTCGGCGGTGAGCTCACGCAGGGCGCGGTTGATGGTCATGCGGCTGAAGCCTAACTGGCTGACCAGTTCGCTCTCGGACGGCACGCGGTAATGGGGCGGCCAGTTGCCGTTGAGAATCTGCTGGCTGATCATCTGTTTGACGCGGGCATACAAGGGCGCCGGACTTTCGTCCATGTGGGCAGCCAGCGAAGACTTGGCGGGCGGAGTCGGCACAGGGAATCCTTGCAGGGGGAAAAGATGCATAGATTGCCGGAGTTTACCGAGCAGGCAAACGTCTGTATATGTATATACAAATAAACACACGACCGGGGTGCCTTGATCATGTCCGCTTTCTTTGCCGAACGCGCGCTGCTGCCTAATGGATGGGCCAACGATGTGCGCTTTGAAGTCAGCGCCGATGGCGTGCTGACCCAGGTTGAGCCCAATGCCAGCGCAGACAACGCCGAACGGCTCAGAGGCCCGGTTTTGGCGGGCATGCCCAACCTGCACTCCCATGCGTTCCAGCGCGCCATGGCCGGGTTGGCCGAAGTGGCCGGCAACCCGAATGACAGCTTCTGGACCTGGCGCGACTTGATGTACCGCATGGTCGGCAAGATCACCCCGGAACAACTGCAGGTCATCGCCCGCCAGCTCTATATCGAGATGCTCAAGGCCGGTTACACATCGGTGGCCGAGTTTCATTATGTGCACCACGACGTCAGCGGCCAGGCGTATGCCGATCGCACGGAGCTGTCGCGGCAGATCAGCCAGGCGGCCGCCAGCAGTGGGATTGGCCTGACATTGCTGCCAGTGCTCTACACCCATTCCGGCTTTGGTGGCCAGGCGCCGAATGAAGGCCAGCGGCGCTTTATCAACAGCACCGAAGATTACCTGGACCTGCAAGCACGCCTGAAGCCCATTCTGGCGGCGCAGCCAGCGCAGCAACTGGGCCTGTGTTTCCACTCACTGCGTGCCGTCACACCCGAACAGATCAATGAGGTGCTGGCCGCCAGCGACAAGGCATGCCCGGTACACATCCACATCGCCGAGCAGCAAAAAGAAGTCGATGATTGCCTGGCCTGGAGCGGCAAACGCCCGCTGCAATGGCTGTATGACAATGTTGAAGTGGATGAACGTTGGTGCCTGGTACACGCCACCCATGCTGACGCCGATGAAGTCACGCGCATGGCCAAGAGCCGGGCAATCGCCGGCTTGTGCCTGACCACCGAAGCCAACCTGGGCGACGGGATTTTCCCGGCGGTGGATTTCCTCGCTCAAGGCGGGCGTATGGGTATCGGTTCCGACAGCCATGTGTCACTGAGCGTGGTGGAGGAGTTGCGTTGGCTCGAATATGGCCAGCGCCTGCGGGACCAGCGGCGCAACCGCCTGTATCGCAGTGATCAACCGATGGTTGGCCGCACATTGTTCGATGCTGCGCTGGACGGCGGCGCCCAAGCGTTGGGGCAGCCGATTGGTCGATTGGAAGTCGGCAAGCGGGCAGATTGGATTGTGCTGGATGGCAATGACCCGTACCTGGCGACGGCGACCGAGGATGGCATCCTCAATCGCTGGCTGTTCGCCGGTGGTGATCGCCAAGTGCGCGATGTGCTGGTCAACGGCAAGTGGGTGGTGCGCGATGGGCATCATGCCGGCGAAGAAGAAAGCAGCCGGTCGTTCACCCAAGTTCTGAGGAATCTACTCGGCTAAAAAACAATGCAAAACAAATGTGGGAGCTGGCTTGCCTGCGATGCAGACACCTCGGTGTATCAGTTACACCCAGGTGATGCTAT
>NZ_VBVZ01000488.1 GCF_005863185.1 Pseudomonas edaphica | reverse complement strand
CTCCAATTGCGTGTCAGACCTTCTTGTACAGCTGACTGCCTTCCTGCTTGAACCGTTCCGCCTGCTCGGCCAAGCCCTTGGCCACGTCCACGTCCACCGCTTCAATGCGCTGGTTGGCGGCGTACTCGCGTACTTCCTGGGTAATTTTCATCGAGCAGAATTTCGGCCCGCACATCGAACAGAAGTGCGCGACCTTGGCCGAGTCCTTCGGCAAGGTTTCATCGTGATACGAACGCGCGGTGTCAGGGTCCAGGCCGAGGTTGAACTGGTCTTCCCAGCGGAACTCGAAGCGCGCCTTGCTCAAGGCGTTGTCACGAATCTGCGCGCCCGGATGCCCCTTGGCCAAGTCCGCAGCGTGCGCGGCGATCTTGTAGGTGATGATCCCGGTCTTCACGTCATCCTTGTTCGGCAAACCCAAGTGTTCCTTGGGCGTGACATAGCAGAGCATGGCGCAACCGAACCAGCCGATCATCGCCGCACCGATACCCGAGGTGATGTGGTCGTAGCCCGGTGCGATGTCGGTGGTCAGCGGGCCGAGGGTGTAGAACGGCGCCTCGTCGCAGCATTCGAGCTGCTTGTCCATGTTCTCCTTGATCAACTGCATCGGCACGTGGCCCGGGCCTTCGATCATGGTTTGCACGTCGTGCTTCCAGGCGATTTTGGTCAGCTCGCCGAGGGTTTCCAGTTCGCCGAATTGCGCAGCATCGTTGGCGTCGGCAATCGAGCCTGGGCGCAAGCCGTCGCCAAGGGAGAAGCTGACGTCATAGGCCTTCATGATTTCGCAGATTTCGTCGAAATGCGTGTAGGTAAAGTTCTCTTTGTGGTGCGCCAGGCACCACTTGGCCATGATCGAACCGCCACGGGACACGATGCCGGTCACGCGTTTGGCAGTCAGCGGCACATAGCGCAGCAGCACGCCTGCGTGGATGGTGAAGTAGTCGACGCCCTGCTCGGCCTGTTCGATCAGGGTGTCGCGGAACAGCTCCCACGTCAGGTCTTCGGCGGCGCCGCCGACTTTTTCCAAGGCTTGATAGATCGGAACGGTGCCAATCGGCACCGGCGAGTTGCGGATGATCCACTCGCGGGTTTCGTGGATGTGCTTGCCAGTGGACAGGTCCATCACCGTGTCCGAACCCCAGCGAATGCCCCAGGTCAGTTTCGCCACTTCTTCTTCAATGGACGAACCCAACGCACTGTTGCCGATATTGCCGTTGATCTTCACCAGGAAGTTACGGCCGATGATCATTGGCTCCAGTTCGGTGTGGTTGATGTTGGCCGGGATAATCGCGCGGCCACGGGCGATTTCTTCGCGCACAAACTCAGGCGTGATGATTTTCGGCACGCTGGCGCCGAAGCTGTGACCGGCGTGCTGCTGGTCGAGCAGGCCACTGGCACGGGCTTCTTCAAGCTTCATGTTTTCGCGGATGGCGACGTATTCCATCTCGGCGGTAATGATGCCTTTGCGCGCGTAGTGCATCTGCGTGACGTTGGCACCTGCCTTGGCGCGGCGCGGGTTCTTCACGTGGGCAAAGCGCAGTGCGGTGAGCTCAGCATCGCTGAGGCGCTGTTGGCCAAAGTGCGAACTCAGGCCGCTCAGGCGCTCGGTGTCGCCACGCACTTCGATCCACGGCGAACGCACATCACCCAGGCCTTTGCGCACGTCAATGATGACGTTGGGGTCGGTGTACGGGCCGGAGGTGTCGTACACCACCACCGGTGCGTTGATTTCACCGCCGAAATCGGTGGGCGTCACGTCCAGGCTGATTTCACGCATCGGCACACGAATGTCCGGGCGAGTGCCTTGCACGTAGATTTTTTGCGAGCGGGTAAACGGCTGCACGGAGCCGGAGTCGACTTTGGCCGATTCACTCAGGTGCACGGTATTTTTTAATTTTTGGCTTTTTAATTCAGTGCTCATCACGGGCTCTCCAACTTATCCAGGCGGTGGATTTTTGTCGGAGCGAACCTGTGACGGATGGACGCACTGAAACCAGTGCTGTGCAAGGCACGAGCGCTGTTCGATTGTCGAACAACATCCCGGACGAAGCACAAGAGGACTCGCCGGGTGACGAGAAATCTTGTTCCCTACGCAGGCGTTAACCTGATCAGGTTCAACGGGATCCGGTATTTACCGATCTCAGCCTTCCAACAAGGCACCCCGACAAGAACGCGGCCAGTCTAGACCATGGTGTGGGCAAATTGCCAATAGCGGTGTATTCAGCGTGATGAATGGCGTGATTGCGGGATTGTTGCGCGGGGTCAGCGCCACTACACTCGGGCGTCGTCACAATGCTTGACGCCAGGAATGGCCAGCCTTAGCCTTGGGCGCTTAATTACAGTCGTAATATTCACACTAGGGATCGCCTCATGCTGCGCAAACTCTCACTGGCTCTTGCCGTGTCTTGTGCGACCAATGGAATGGTCTGGGCAGCTGAAGCGCCCTTGTCCGCCAAAACCGACTTGGTCAGCGTCTACCAGGAAGCGGTGAACAACAACGCCGACCTGGCCGCCGCCCGCGCTCAATATGGCGCGCAAAAAGAAGTGGTGCCCCAGGCTCGCGCCGGTTTGCTGCCGAACCTGTCGGCCGGCGCCGACAGCAATAACGTGCGCACCCAGATCGACCAACCGGCAGCCACCGTCAACCGTGACGCGCACTCCTGGCGTGCAACCTTGAGCCAGCCGCTGTTCCGCGCTGATCGCTGGTTCCAGCTGCAAGCCGCCGAAGCCGTCAACGAACAAGCTTCGCTGCAACTCTCGGCGACTGAACAGAACCTGATCCTGCAAAGCGCCGAAAGCTACTTCGCCGTGCTGCGCGCCCAGGACAACCTGGCGTCGACCAAGGCCGAAGAAAACGCCTTCAAGCGCCAGCTCGACCAGTCCAACGAACGCTTTGATGTAGGCCTATCGGACAAGACCGACGTGCTGCAATCCCAGGCCAGCTACGACACCGCCCGCGCCAACCGCATCGTCGCCCAACGCCAGGTGGACGACGCCTTTGAGGCGCTGATCACGCTGACCAACCGCCAATACAACGCGATCCAGGGCATTGTGCACACGCTGCCGGTGCTGCCACCGGCGCCGAATGACGCCAAATCCTGGGTCGAAACCGCCGGCCGCCAAAACCTGAACTTGCTGGCCAGCAACTACGCCGTGACCGCTGCCGAAGAAACCCTGCGCCAGCGCAAGGCCGGCCACCTGCCAACCCTCGACGCCGTGGCGCAATACGAAAAAGGCGACAACGACGCGCTGGGTTTCAGCAACCCGAACCAATTGCCCGTGCCGTACGGTGGTGATGTGTCTCAGCGCACCATCGGCCTGCGCCTGAATATCCCGATCTACAGCGGCGGTTTGACCAGCTCGCAAGTGCGCGAATCCTATTCACGCCTCGACCAGACGGAACAGCAACGCGAAGGCCTGCGCCGCCAGGTGGTGGAAAACACCCGTAATCTGCACCGCGCGGTGAACACCGATGTGGAACAGGTGCAGGCGCGCCGCCAGTCGATCATCTCCAACCAGAGCGCGGTGGAAGCCACGGAAATCGGCTATCAAGTGGGTACGCGCAATATCGTCGATGTGCTGGATTCACAACGCCAGCTGTACTCGTCGGTGCGCAACTACAACAACAGCCGCTACGACTACATCCTCGACAACCTGCGCTTGAAGCAGGCGGCGGGCACGCTCAGCCCTGGGGATTTGCAGGACCTGACGCGTTACCTCAAGGCTGACTACAACCCGGACAAGGATTTCCTGCCGCCGGATCTGGCCAAGGCCGCCGCCGAGCAGCTCAAAGCCCGCCCGGGCTACTAAACACACCACAAACCAATGTGGGAGCTGGCTTGTGTGGGAGCTGGCTTGCCTGCGATGCAGGCAACTCGGTACATCAGACATGCCCAGTTGATGCTATCGCAGGCAAGCCAGCTCCCACATTTTGGTCCGCGTTGGTTCAGTGATTGAGCAGTTTGTCCAAACCATCCAGTAAGCGTTTCAGCGCACCCTGGTTGGCCTGCATCACCTTCAATCCCGCCTCTGCCATCTTGCGCGCATCCTGCGGCAGTTCGAACAACTGCCGCACGGCTTCTGCCAAGCCTTGCGCATCATCCACCTCACGCAACGCCCCGGCCTCACGCATCATCGCGCTGATTTCGAGGAAGTTGAACAGGTGTGGCCCCATGATCACAGGCTTGGCCAGCGCAGCCGGTTCCAGCGGGTTGTGGCCGCCGGTAGGCACCAGGCTACCGCCGACGAAGGCGCTGTCGGCCAGGGCGTAAAGGAATAGCAGCTCGCCCATGGTGTCACCGAGCAGCACGGAGGTCTGCGCCGTCACCGGTTCAGTGCTGGAGCGGCGCACCGTGGCAAAGCCTTGTTGCTCGCACAACTCGAACATCGGCCCGAAGCGCTCCTGATGACGCGGCACCAGAATCAGCAGCGCGTTGGGGTAACTTTCGAGCAGTTGGCGATGGGCGGCCAGCACCACTTCATCCTCGCCTTCGTGGGTGCTGGCGGCGATCCACACCGGGCGCTCGGTGGCGCCCCATTGCTCGCGCAAGGCGGCGGCACGCACCGGCAGTTGCGGATCGATGGTCAGGTCGAACTTGATCGAGCCGGTGACTTCAACGGTTTGTGGTCGTGCGCCCAGGCTCAAAAAACGCTGGGCTTCGGTTTTTGTCTGCACCGCAAACAGGCTCATCTCGGCCAGCATCGGCGCGGTCAGCTTGGCAAAGCGTGCATAACCTTTGGCCGAGCGTGCCGACAGCCGCGCATTGGCCAGCGCTACCGGAATACCACGCTGAGCGCAGGCGTGGATGTGGTTGGGCCACAGCTCGGTTTCCATGATCACGGCG
>NZ_VBVZ01000487.1 GCF_005863185.1 Pseudomonas edaphica | reverse complement strand
GTGTCAGTTACACCGAGGGGATGCTATCGCAGGCAAGCCAGCTCCCACACAAGCCAGCTCCCACATTTGTTTTGTGTTGAGTCCGTTACATCGGCGGTGTCACGCCATCCTTGCCAGCTGAGATCGCCTGGGCCGTAATGGTCCCATCCGCGCCCTGCGCCGCAAACAACACCACCTTCACGCCCGCCTTGAGCAAGCTGCGATCGCCCGGCTCCAGGTTCACGATCGGCACATCATCCGGCACCACAATCTTCTGCTCGCCGCCTTTGTACTTCACGGTCAGGGTGCGCCCGTTGCTGACCACCAGGTCGCCAACCGTGCCGTTGGTCATGCTGCTGCCTTCTTTCAAATCAAACGCGCGGTGCCCGTCACCCGTGCCGGCCATGGCCGGTGGGAATACGTGGACTTCCAGCGCAGTCAGGGTGCCATCGGCGTTCGGCATGGCAGCCGAGCCAATGTAGCTGCCGGGCTTGATCTCATCGATCTTGGCCAAGGTAACGGCGCGTACCTGGGTGGCCGGCGTCAGATGCACCACAACCTCTTCGCCACTGTTGACCTTGACGTGCATCGCGTCACCGTCCATCGCAGTAATGGCGCCGCGTACGCCGACCCGTGGGGCCTCGGCGGCGTTGGCCAGCCCGATGGCCATGGCCGCAGCCAGGGTGGAGGCCAGGAGCATCTTGTTCAGCGTGATTTTCATCGCAGTGGATTTCCTGTTTCGACAGTTATGCCTGAATGTATCATTGGCGCTCGCCCCAAAAGTTAACGATTCAGTCATTAATTTGCGGCATGAGTGATATCAATGCGCGCGCTCTACACCGGCGCAGACGTTGTCTTTACTCTCGCCCGCTACCTTCCTTCGCTTGAATGAGAACACCATGACCGCTACCTCACACGCTTCAAGCACCATGACCCGAGGCATGGTGATGCTGTTTGCGTTCTGTTGCGGCGCCATTGTTGCCAACATCTACTACGCCCAGCCGATCATCGAGTTGATCGCGCCGGACATCGGCCTGACCCCGGCACTGGCGAGCCTGATCGTCTCACTCACGCAAATCGGCTATGCCCTGGGACTGTTCTTTCTGGTGCCGCTGGGCGACCTGCTGGAAAACCGCAAGCTGATGATCATCACCAACCTGGTGGCCATCGCCAGCCTACTGGGTGCGGCGTTTGCCGAGCAGCCGAATGTGTTCCTGCTTGTGTCGTTGCTGATCGGCTTCAGTTCCGTCTCGGTGCAGATTCTTATCCCGCTGGCCGCGCATCTGGCGCCCGCCGAGTCCCGAGGCCGTGTAGTCGGCAGCATCATGGGCGGCCTGTTGCTGGGCATCCTGCTGGCGCGGCCGGTGTCCAGCCTGGTGGCTGACCACTTTGGCTGGCGTGCAATGTTCATGGCGGCCGCCGCGGTGATGGTGTTTATCAGTGCCGTGCTGATGCTGACTATCCCCAAGCGCCAACCCGACCACAGCGCCAGTTACGGCCAACTGCTGGGCTCGCTGGGCACCTTGCTGCGCAAGCAACCGCTACTGCGTCAGCGCGCCTTCTACCAAGGCTGCATGTTCGCCACCTTCAGCCTGTTCTGGACCGCTGCACCGTTGGAGCTGGCGCGTAACCACGGCCTGAGCCAAAGCGAAATCGCCCTGTTTGCCCTGGTCGGCGCCCTGGGCGCGATCGCCGCGCCTATCGCCGGGCGCCTGGCCGATGCCGGGCACACGCACCGCGCTTCACTGCTGGCCATGCTGTTTGCCGCGTTGAGTTTTCTGCCAGCCTTTGTGCACCCGTTGTACAGCGTGATCGGCCTGGCGGTGACCGGCGTGGTCCTGGACTTCTGCGTGCAGATGAACATGGTCCTCGGCCAACGCACCATCTACGCCCTCGACGCCAACAGCCGCAGCCGCCTGAACGCGCTGTACATGACCAGCATCTTCATCGGCGGCGCCTTCGGCTCGGCGATTGCCAGCAGCGTGTATGAACACGGCGGCTGGCTGGGCGTGATGCTGGTGGGCAGTGCGTTCCCGCTGGTGGCGTTGTTGCGGTTCCTGGGTGCTTCGCGCCAGGCCGAGGTGGCTACCGCTTAAGAACGCACCAACTTCTCCAACGCCGCATCCGCCAGAAACGACGAGCGGCTTTTGACCTTGTGCTCGCGCACATAGCGGTCGATGCGCTGAATGACATAACCGGGCAAGGTCACATTGACCTTTTCGGTCTTGCCCAGATAGGGCGAGATATCCAACTCCAGCATCCCCCAGCCCATGCCTGCGTAAATTTCGTGGGCATGGTGGTTGGCCACTGACGTCGGCATCGGAATCACCCCGCCTTCGGCCGCGATCTCTTGCAGCAGGATGTGGGCGATCTCTACCGCTGCGTTATACGCCTCTTCAAAACTGTCCCCGGCAGTGACCGCGCCTGGAATATCGGGGATCTGGATACCGGTGGCGGTGAAGTCATCGCCCCATTCGATACACATTGGGTATTGCATGCATGCTCTCCTTAAAACTGAAACAGCCCGGCGCGCTTTCTGATGCTGCGGACCGTGCCCATAGGCAGGTCCTTTTTGGGAGGAGGCACCGGGATCGTGTACGGGTTATAGCGGTGGGTAAAAACATGATGACTGCCCGTGACCCGATCCAGCACCCAACCCGCCTCTTGCAGCTCCTTGATCAATAACCTGCTTTGCACCCCTGCCTCCTTGGCTTGGCCCGAATAAAAGTAACCCTAGAGTTATCTTTACTCAAGCACAGTTTTTGTTAGTCGGACTGCCGGGTGTTTTGCTGAATATTGAAATGCAGAAGAGTTACTGGCTTAGCGTCGCGGCACTGAACCTGGGGATACGGCCGTTAAGCGAGGGCCAGTAGCTGAACCGGCCAGCGTCCGCCAGCAAGGCAGGCTGATGACGCAACAAACCCAACAGCGCTTGCGCGGCGATCGTCAACGCCATCTGTTGGCCTGGGCACTGATGGCGCCCGATACCAAAGCTGAACAGCCGCCGTTGCGCGCGCTCCAACTGGAAGCTATCAGGATTGGGGTTGGCCTCAGCGTCCCGATTGGCCGACGCCAGCAGGACTAAAACACTCTCTCCCGCCGCCAACACCCGGTTGCCGATGGTGCAGCGCGCCGCCACGAATCGCCGTGTGTTTTGCACCGGTGAATCGTAACGCGCCACCTCCTCCACCAGCGCCGTGGCGAGGGCTGGCGTGCGCATAATCTGCGCAACCCGCTCAGGGTGCCGCGCGAGCATCACCAGTGAGTTGCCGATCAACCCGGCGCTGGCTTCGCAGGTCTGCGACAACAGGCCGATCAAATTGGCCGTCAATACCTGCGCACTTTCCCAGTTGCCAGTGCGGATATGAGCCAGCAGCGCTGTTTCTTCCAACACCGCACAAAACATCTGCTGCAACTGCGACGCGCCGGCCTGCGCATTGCACAACTGCGCTTCACTGCTCAGCGGTGAAAGGCCGGCGACAAACGCCCGCGTTAGCCCGGCGACACACGCCAGCTGTGGCGCCGGGCATCCCAGCAGCGACGCGACCACCGAGACGGGCAAGGTAAACATCAGCGCATCCAGGGTCTGCACGCTGCCGATCAACCGAGCGACCCGTTCAGCAATGGCCGACGCCTCCACCGCCGCCAACGCCGGTTCAATCGCCGCCCGCGGGCATCGATGCGCCGGGCCTTCGTTCATGCGCATCAACCGCGCAAAAACCTGTCCTGCCGCGCCCTGTGCAAGCGCCTTGGGCACCGGCTCATGCAACGGGCGTACGCGACAATCCGGGTGTGTCAGCACCGCCTCCACCGTCTTGGCGCGGCTGGCGACCCACAGCCCCAACTCGGCATCGAACAGCAGTTCTTCATGGCGACGCAGGCTTGCGTAATACGGATAGGGATCAACATGGGTAGCGGCTTGCAGCGGTGTCATCCGGGACGTCCTGTGCTTAAAGAAGCGTTACTATCGGCCCTCCCACGCGGCAATGATTCGTTCAGGAACGAAATATGAACGCCTTTGATGATGACGCGGCACTCTCACAAATCGCCGGTGCGATAGCAGAGCCTGCGCGCACAAAAATGCTCTGCGCGCTGATGGATGGCCATGCGCGCACCAGTACCGAGATGGCCGTGATTGCCGGCGTCAGCACCTCGACGGCCAGCGCCCACTTGGCCAGGCTCAAGGACGATGGCCTGCTCAAGCTGCACACCCAGGGCCGACACCGCTACTACAGCCTCGCCGGCGCACACGTGGCCCAGGCCATCGAAGGGTTGATGGTGATCAGCCGCAACACCGCCCAGGCATTTGTCCCCAGCACGCCCAACCGCCTGCAGCTCGCACGCACCTGCTACGACCACATGGCCGGCACGCTGGCGGTGCACCTGCACGACCATTTCATCGCCTCTGGTTGGCTGGTTGGCGACGGCACCTATGCACTGACGGCCCCCGGCGAAACCGCAATGATCGCGTTGGGGCTGGATATGCCTGCGTTACGCGCGCAACGTCGGCGTTTCGCCTGTGCCTGCCTGGACTGGAGCATGCGCCGCCCGCATTTGGCCGGGGCATTAGGCGCAGGTTTTTTGCAATGCGTGATCCATCGCGGGTGGGTGACTCAGGATCTGGACAGCCGCGCGCTGGGGGTCACCGCCAAGGGGCGCAAGGCGTTTGCAGCGCGCTTTGGAGTCGAGTGGTTGAAGCAAGAGCCAGATCAAGTGCAAAGCAAAAGCCTATCTACCTGATGCAACACAGTCTAAATGTGGGAGCTGGCTTGCCTGCGATGCAGACACCTCTGCACATCAGGCACACCGAGTTGATGCCATCGCAGGCAAGCCAGCTCCCACAGGGTTATGCGGTGTTCAAATAAT
>NZ_VBVZ01000486.1 GCF_005863185.1 Pseudomonas edaphica | reverse complement strand
GTGGAAGCATTGGCTGGACGCGGCGCGGATTCATGGGGTGGATACCCAGGGCGGCTATGAATTCGACTTGCTGGACCTGGCGATTCGGGCGGCAACGGATGGGTTGGGGATTACCATTGCCGACTGGCACATGGTCGCAGCGGAACTGGCCAGTGGGCAGTTGACGCAGGTGCTGAATGTGCATGTGGAAGGGCATCAGTCCTATTGGCTGGTGACCCGGCCGGAGCAGACGGATATGCCGCAGTTGCAGGTGTTCGGGCGGTGGTTGCAGGAGGAGATCTGGTTGGCGCAGCGGCAGTTGGAGCCTTCTACGGCGGCGGTTTAGCGCCTGAAGAACAGTCACAATAGTGTATTAGAGTACTGTTGATCGCTGCTAAGGATAAGGAGCCTGCTATTGAAATCGTTAGGGTTGGCGTTTGTGGTTTTGAGTATTTCCAGCAGCCTGGTGAACGCAGGCTCCGCGAGTAGAGAACAGGTGGACGAGGAGGCTATAACGGCATGCCGGCTGGTCACAAGCCTGGTGAGTCCTTCAATACTGAAATCATCCGCTTATTTTCCTGCGCCTGACGAAGTTGTCGCCTTTCTGATTCAGGGTATGAAGCCGCCACCTTCGATGAAAAATCAATTGGGGGCAGAGCTATGTTTATATTCCTTGCGCACTAAATCAGCACACTTGGCGGCGTGGGATGTGATGGCGAATTTTAAACGGGCACCCACGCCGATGCCCTCCGCAAAAGAGTTTTGAATTGGATAACTGTAGAGAACGTTGTCACCCGGCTCACGCGGTGAGCCGGGCAGTGTTAATTACATCGTCCATGACTCTGGAGAATGCACATCGTCGGGGTCATGGGCCGAACCGTCATCAGGATGAGGGCCTGGGTCATGTGATATCGGGTCGGTGTTGGAACTGCCTGAAACGAGCAAAAGTTCTTTCGCTGTCAATTCTCGCATTGTTCACTCCGTTTTATAGATTTTCATCGTGTCTGATCGCAGGTATTTTATGTGCAGTCAAGTTGAACGTTTAAGATTAAGTATGCACGGTACGAGCGACTAAACCTGCTTTTGAGGGCGGGCTATTGAGATTTAAATACATTTATATTTCTGAAATGTGCGATGGGAGTTACAGTTTATTTAAAATAGCTCGGGTGCGTTCTCAGTGCTTACAGTCGAGTAGAATCAAACCGGTCGGTACGCCGTCGCCATTTTTCCTCTGGGTATACAGCACCGAAAAAAACAACGCGGATTTCCACATGATGAGTGGGTGAGTATCCATGGGGATCAATCTGGCATCCAGGTCCTGCGCTTTCATCTGCCGTTGCCATTGTTGAAGGTCAAGCACGCTTGTTTCGGCGTTCATCGAGTAGAACAGTACGCAATCCAAATCGCCTGGGATGACTGTTGAGTCCAGAAAACTTCCACCTATCAGTATGATTTCAACGCTGATATCAGCCATCGCCAACTCTGCTATAGCAGCCTTAAGCCGTGCGCAGAGCAAGCGCCTTTTAGGATCTTTAGGCTCTGCAAAAAAGCGTGAAAGGGACGTTATATAAGGTGTTGAATTGATTGGGTTGCAGGTGGACTTATTGCCTATGAACGCTGGGAACTCCAGGGTCTTGGCGTTGGCGTAATGCTGTGAAAAAATCGAGTCTAAGTCGGTGTGGGTCATTCTGAATTTTCCCATTTAATAAAAGACGCTGTGTGAGGTGAAGACTGTTTTTGTTTTAATTGGGTGGGGCTGCGGGAGTGGACAATGTATTACGTGTCTGCTGAAGGGCGCAACGTGTTAAACCGGGGAGGCTAACAAAGTAACGGATCAATAAAAGCTTCACACGGATTTTGGCAAAATGTCACATTTCGTTGGTAGCGTGATCGTTCCTGAGGAAATAGCTATTTCCAAGTGGCGTTGTCGCAAGCGTTATTTGTGCATGAGGCACAGGGGCGGAAATGAAATGGATTTTGTCATGGCAAAAGTAAAAGCACATTTTAGAAAGTCCCTGATTTATCCAGTTGGAGCGGTGCTGACTGAGGAAACGGTTAAATCGGTGTTTAACGCTCAGGCTAGGCTTGAGATGTATAAGCATAAGCCATGGCCTGTTTCGCCCGGATCGGTATCGGTTGTGTTGGCGCGCGAAAGTAAATCGCGGTGCTTCCAACATCCGCTGTTCGAGCATTATGCAACGAATAATGCGTTGGAGCCCTTGAGCAATAGAACGCCTACTGAACAACAGTATGTTGAGGTGTTTTCATCAGCACTTGAACAGTCTCTGGTCACTCTGAAGTACTCGACGATTTGTAAAATGTTGGAAGCCGCTGCCTGCGCACTCACAGGCACCATTGTGACAATCAGAGCGACGCGAGTGGGTGTCAGGCCTGATAAGCGTGGCTGCACAGTAGAGTTTGTTCAGCCATCTGATATACCAGCGGCACTTATGGCGCTTTGGAAGTATATGGCCGATTTACCGAGCAGTCGCCAAGACTTATTGGGTGCATCCGTTGCTACCGTAGGGTTGATGAATTGTCATCCATTCTTGGATGGTAATGGGCGGTTGGCACGCGTGTTGTTCAATGCCCTGATGGGGCGTACATCGCAAAACTACATTCCCTTATATGACTTTTATAACTGTTCGCCCGGCGCTCATGTATTGCGTATCCGGCAGGCTGAGCTATTTGGTGAGTGGGATGATTGGGTGCGCTTCCATTGCGACATCATTGGCTTTATGGCCGGGCACTAGGTTTATTTCCTCAGAGGGAGTTGAGGCGCCCATCAGGGCAAATAACCAACGGGCGGGTCATGGAAGGCTCTTTCCGTCACCAGGGAGTTATCAAATGCGTGTACTGACGGAAAAAGAATTGGCGCTTGTATCGGGCGGCCAGACGACGGTTGAGCCTGTTACTGATTGGGACCCAGGAGAGTTTGAGTGGTTGGGATCAAATGGCGGTTACACAGGACCGACCTGGACTTCGGGTAATACCAGCGTCACCGTAGGCGGCTCTGCTTCGGGAGGCGAGCTGTCGGGGGGAGTAGGTGTAACTGTTAAGTTCTAAGTTAAAAAGTGTGCCTTGATTGGCACACTTTCTATGAGTGACCGAATATGAAAAATACCTTATTCGCCTTGGCGCCGTTGCTGTTTTACACCGTCGCTCATGCTGCTGACCCGGCCAGTGTGCTAGGCCACGCATTCGGTTCTTTGAGCTGTGTGGAGCAGGAGGATCCTGATGGCCGCAGTACCTGTGAAGCCAGGGCACTGTCAAATGGAAAGGGTTGCTATGGCTTGTCCAGCCAGACTATGCGGGATAAGTGTTTGGATGAGGCCTTGTACCCCGTGAGCAGCGGAGAAATTGCATCAAAAGTAAAAAAGACCACTCTGGTCAACCCGCTGCCGTCGCCGGAAAAGGCGTTCACCGTGCCACCGAAGCCGCTGCTGTCGGAAGACGAAATTAAAAGGCTCGAGCGATCATTTGGACTAAAGAATGTGCCGCAATAGCCTCACTCTATGCGTGGTCGCACTCTTGCTGTCGAACCCAGTGAGTGCTGTCGAGTTGCAGGACATACAAGCCAAACTGTATGCCCCGAGTTCTATTCCATTACGCGGTCTGGAAGCATCAAGAATAGACGCTAATACGCTGCTTTCCGCCGTTCTGGCCAGGGCCCAGTCCAAGAAGCCCGCGACGCAAGTCAGCCTTGCTGATTGCGCAGTCCTCAATGTGGAAAATACGGCGACCGCCTGCAAACTCATACTGCTCGGTAATCACTTGAATGATGGGCACTTCGCGGCTTATGCGCAGGTCCTGGCGTCCATGACTGCTGAACAGCGTCGCCGAGCCGAACAGTTTATTGCTCAGTTGGATGTCGATACGCTCAAACGTGTGGGCGATCGGCAAGCCGGCTTATTGAAGCGCACTCAAATAGTATTAAGTAGTGAAGAAAATGATTATCTCAAAAGCGCTACCGACCCTTTGCTTGAAGTTGAAGTCAATGGCCACGCGGCAAAGGTCTTGTTTGATACGGGCGCGAGCGTGACAGTTATCAGCGAGTCTGATGCCCTCCGATATGGCGTTGAATTGATTAAGTTGCCGGTGGAAATCAATAGTTATTACAGCCGGCAATCGGTGAATGCCCAGTACGGCTTGATCAGGGAGATTAACCTTTCGGGCATTGAACTCAGGAACGTTCTGGTTGTAGTGGGCGGGTCGCTCAGTTTGTTTGGTTTGGACCTGATGTCTGGCTTCGACAATGTCATTGTTGGAAGTGAGCATATCACACTGAACGTAACCCCGGCGGAAATAGAGGCACTTGAAAAACAGTGCGTGGGCAGCGTATTTCTAGGCAGCTCTTATTCACGACAAACTCAGTTTTTATATGTGCTCGCTAATGTGGACGGTCAACAAACCGCTGCTTCCCTTGATACCGGTAATCTTTACTACTTAAGTGGTGGCGAAGCCAAGGTCGGTTCAGCGGGGAATGATCAGCAAAGCAAAATAATGACCGATGTGAGTGGTACCTCTCCCCGAACCATCACCCAGGCCACAATCAATCTGAACATTGGAGGGGGGGCGAAAGATGTTTCCTATACGACACTGGCCGAGCAAAAGTACCTGACGCCCTATGTCTTGGGATGGCCAGCGTTTCAAGACTACGAATTGATATGGAATACACATGAATCAAGAGCTTGCTACAAACAAAAAATCCCAGTTCAATAAGCGGCTGATGGCTGCCTGCTGTGCCCTGTTTCTTTCAGTCGCGCACGCGGCAAATATAGATGACGCGCGGGCGGCCTATAACCGTGATGACTATGCAAGTGCCTATTCTCTGGCTTCTACGCTAGCCAAGCAAGCTAACGATCCTGATGCTAGAAA
>NZ_VBVZ01000485.1 GCF_005863185.1 Pseudomonas edaphica | reverse complement strand
CCGCTATCGCAGGCAAGCCAGCTCCCACATTTTCTTGACCGCGTTCAAACCATTGCCTCTAAGGGCGCACCTCGCTGGCGCTGCCTCATCCCACAAACCGAAACCCACCCGACAGTTTCTCCTTCAGGTACCCCACCAACGCACTCACCGACTTCGGCACATGGGGCGAATACGGGCGGATCAAGTAAATCTCATCGGCAAACGCGCCCTTGAGCGTCCAGCCCTTGAGCACTTGCACCAACGTGCCGCTGGCCAGCGCCGCCTGGGCGCTGAAGTCCGGGAGCAGGGCGATGCCCAGGTGGTTGAGCGCCGAGTCGCGCAGGGCTTCGCTGTTGTTGGTGGAAAAACTGCCGGCGATGGGCACGGTGACGCGTTCGACTTTTTTGCCGCCGCGCTCGAATGTCCAGGCCGGCTGGTCGGCGCCGCGTGGGTAGTAGAGGCAGTTGTGGGCACTGAGGTCGTTGGGCTCGCGGGGTTCGCCGTGGCGCTGCAGGTAGTCCTGGGTGGCGACCAGCACCGAGCCGGTGTCGCACAACTTCCAGGCCACGTGGGTTTCTGGCACCTGAAAGCCGTGGCGCACCGCCAGGTCGTAACCTTCGGCTGTCAGTGAACTCAGGGCATCCGACACGTCCAGTTGAATACGCACTTGCGGGTATTGCTGCAGGAATTCCGACAGATGCGGCACCAACTGCTGCCGGGCAAACGCCACCGGCGCGGTGAGGCGCACCAGCCCGCGAATCTCTCCGGCCGAGTCGCGCACCGACGAGAAACTGCGGGCGATATGTTCGTAGGCGCTGCGCACTTCGCGGGTCAACGACAGCCCCGCATCGGTAAGCCGCACACTGCGCGTGGTGCGGGTGACCAGGCGGGTGCCGGTGGCCTTTTCCAGGTCCGAGATGCGCTGGCTGACGGCCGACTTGCTCACCCCCAGACGCGCTGCGGCGGCGGTGTAGGTGCCTTGCTCTTCGAGCACCGACAACCAGTGAATATGGGTCCACAGCCCTTCGATCTCGGATTTTTCCATGGTTCTATTGTTCGCTCACAAGGACAATAAGTTCAGGATTCTGCTCTGGTTTGGAACAAACTGAAAGCCTATCGTGTGCCTCAACGCTACCCACCTGGGATCACCTGCCATGACCAGTACGATCGAGCACTACATCAACGACCAACGCGTGAGCCGCGATGATCGCTATCAGGACGTCTACAACCCAGCCACCGGCGAAATCACCGGTCGGGTCGCCCTGGCCAGCCGCCAGACCGTCGGTGAAGCCGTCGCCGCTGCCCAGGCCGCGTTTGCCAGTTGGGCCGACACGCCGCCGATCCGCCGCGCTCGCGTCTTGTTCGAGTACCTGCACTTGCTGCGTGAACGCAAGGACGACCTGGCGCGCATCATCGTCGCCGAGCACGGCAAAGTCTTCACCGATGCCCAGGGTGAAGTTGACCGTGGCATCGATATTCTGGAATTCGCCTGCGGCATTCCCAACCTGCTCAAGGGCGAGCATTCCGACCAGGTTTCCCGTGGTATGGACAACTGGACGATGCGCCAGCCGCTGGGCGTGGTTGCCGGCGTCACGCCGTTCAACTTCCCGGTGATGGTACCGATGTGGATGTACCCGATCGCCATTGCGGCGGGCAACACCTTTATCCTCAAGCCAAGCCCGACCGACCCGAGCGCCTCGCTGTTCATGGCCGAACTGCTGCGTGAAGCCGGCCTGCCCAAAGGCGTGTTCAACGTGGTGCAGGGCGACAAGGAATCGGTGGATGCACTGCTCGAACACCCGGACGTCAAGGCCATGAGCTTTGTCGGCTCCACGCCGATTGCGCAATACATCTACGAAACCGGCGCGCGCAACGGCAAGCGCGTACAAGGCCTGGGCGGCGCGAAAAACCACATGGTGGTGATGCCCGACGCCGACATCGAAAAAACCGTGGATGCGCTGATGGGCGCCGCCTACGGCAGTGCCGGCGAGCGCTGCATGGCGATTTCCGTCGCCGTGTTGGTAGGCGATGTGGGTGACAAAGTCATCGCTTCCTTGACCGAGCGTGCCAAGCAATTGCGCATCACCGACGGCCGCGATTTGAAGGCTGAAATGGGCCCGATCGTGTCGCGTGCTGCGCTGGAGCGTATCAGTGGCTACATCGAACAAGGCGTGCAAGCCGGCGCGCAATTGCTGCTCGACGGGCGTGATTACGTGCCAACCGAGGCAGGCTTGGAAAACGGCTTCTGGCTCGGCGCGACCTTGTTCGACCACGTGACCCAAGACATGAGCATCTACCGCGAAGAAATCTTCGGCCCGGTGCTGGCCTGCGTACGCGTGAATGACTTTGCCGAGGCGATCAAGCTGGTCAACGACCACGAGTTCGGCAACGGCGTCAGCTGCTTTACCCGCGACGGCAACATCGCCCGCGAATTCGCCCGGCGCATCGAAGTGGGCATGGTCGGCATCAACGTGCCGATTCCGGTGCCGATGGCCTGGCACGGCTTTGGTGGCTGGAAGAAGAGTCTGTTTGGCGACATGCATGCCTACGGCACGGAAGGTGTGCGTTTTTACACCAAGCAGAAGTCGATCATGCAGCGCTGGTCGGAGAGCATTGAGCAGGGCGCGGAGTTTGCGATGCCGGTGTCGAAATAACTTAAATACACTGCAGGTCAATGGTGGGAGCTGGCAAGCCAGCTCCCACATTGGCGCGACCCTGTCAGCGCCGCCCCGCCCGCGTACTCACATCCACCCACACCGCCAGCACCAGAATGCTGCCCTTCACAATCATCTGCCAGTAGCTGTCCACGTCCAGCATCGACATGCCGTTATCCAGGCTGGTGATCACCAATGCTCCAAGCAACGCGCCATACACCGTGCCCGAGCCGCCGCGCATGGAGGTGCCGCCGATAAAACACGCGGCAATCGCATCCAGTTCGCCCATATTGCCCGCCGACGGCGAACCCGCAGCCAGGCGCGCGGTGTTGACGAGGCCGGCGAGGGCGCACATCACGCCCATGATGCCGAAGATCCACAGTTTTACCGCCTGCACGTTGATGCCCGACAGGCGTGTGGCTTCCATATTGCTGCCCACCGCGTAAACGCGACGGCCGAACACGGTCTGGCTGGTGACGTAGCTGAACACGCCGAGCAGCACCAGCAACAGCAGCACCGGCACGGGGATGCCGTCGTAACTGTTGAGGGTGGTGACGAAGCCGGCCAGCACTGCGCCGATCACAGCCACGCGCAACAGGTCACGCACCAACGAATGCGCCGCCAGGCCATGCAGTGCGCGGTTGCGCCGTTGCTTCCAGGTCAGGAACAGGGTCAAGGCAAACAGCAACACGCCCAGCCCCACACCGACGGCATGCGGCAAATACCCCTGGCCCACATACACCAGCGACGGCGACACCGGCGCAATGGTGGTGCCGCCGGTAATCCCCAGCAAAATCCCGCGAAACGCCAACATGCCGCCCAGGCCGACAATGAACGAGGGGATGCGCAGGTAGGCGGTCATGTAGCCGTTGGCCAGGCCGATCATCAAACCGCACAGCGCCACCAGGCTCAGGTTGGCGAGCAGCGGAATGTGGTAGACCACGTCCAGAATCGCCGCCAGCCCGCCCAATAACCCCAGCAGTGAACCCACCGACAAATCGATCTCGCCGCTGATGATCACCAGCACCATGCCGCACGCCAGGATCCCGGTGATCGACATCTGCCGCAGCAGGTTGGACAGGTTGCGCGGCGTGAGAAAGCCGCCTTCGGTCTGCCAACTGAAAAACACCCAGATGATCGCCACTGCGATCACCAGGGCGAGCATTTTGTAGCGGGTAAAAAGGTGTTTGACCTGGTTCATCTACGCGGTTTTCCCATTCTTATTGTGTTGGCTGAGCGCAGCGGCGAGCACCTGTTCCTGGGTGAGCCCCTGGTTGATGAAGTCTCCACGCAACTGGCCGTCGCCAATCACTAGCACGCGGTTGGAAACCCCCAGCACTTCGGCCAGTTCCGAGGAGACCATGATGATCGATACACCCTCGGCGGCCAGCGCGCCCATCAGTTTGTAGATCTCATACTTGGCGCCCACATCCACGCCGCGCGTGGGCTCGTCGAGGATCAGCACGCGGGGCTTGGCCATGAGCATTTTCGCCAGCACGGCCTTTTGCTGGTTGCCACCGGACAGGCTGGTGATCGGCAAAAACGGGCTGGCGGTCTTGAGGTGCAGGCGCGCGATTTGCTGGTCGATGCTGCCAAGCTCGGCCTCGGCGTCGATGCGGGTCATATGCGCGTAGCGGTCGAGCACCGCCAGGGTGATGTTCTGGCCCACGCCGAAGTCAGGAATGATGCCTTGGCGCTTGCGGTCTTCGGGCACCATGCACAGCCCGGCGCGGATCGATTTGAGCGGCGTGCGCGTGTCGATCAGTTGGCCGTCCAGCCACACTTCGGCGCTGTAGCGGCCGGGGTAGGCGCCGAACAAGGCCGACACCAGTTCCGTGCGCCCGGCACCGACCAGCCCGGCAATGCCGAGGATTTCCCCGCGCTTGAGCACGAAAGAAACATCGTCCACGCGTTTGCGCTTGGGGTTGTCGACGTCATAGCAGGTGACGTTGCGCGCCTCGAAAATCACCTCACCGACTGCATGGGGCTCGGTGGGGTAAAGGTTGCTCATCTCGCGGCCGACCATCTGCGTGATGATCTGCGCGATATCCATGTCGGCCATGGCCGTGGTCGCGATGTGCTTGCCATCGCGAATCACTGCGATGGTGTCGCACACGGCCGCCACTTCATCGAGCTTGTGAGAGATGTACACGCAGGCCACGCCCTTGGCCTTGAGGCCTCGGATAATGTCGAGCAGCACCTCGATTTCCGAACGGGTCAGTGCCGAGG
>NZ_VBVZ01000484.1 GCF_005863185.1 Pseudomonas edaphica | reverse complement strand
ATACAACTTTGCCGCCGTGCTGGTGGGCTCGGCGCCGATGATCGGAGAGCGGCAGGTGTCGGAGCAGGAGCGCAAGGCATTTGCCCTGCGGGCGGCGCGGGTGATTTCGATGGCGGCCAACCAGTTCAACTTTGGCCTGCGCTCGTATTACTTCGGCATGACCATGCTGGCCTGGTTTGTCAGCCCCTGGTTGTTCATGTTGATGAGCAGCGGGGTGGTACTGGTGCTGTATCGCCGCGAGTTTCATTCCGACGTACTGCAGGTGATGGTTTATACGCCGACCGATATGCCGGTAGCCGAGCCGGCTAAAGAAACCGTGTCTTGATGAGTGGCACCCAGGGTTAATCAAATTCTATAAATCGCAGGCAAAGTAAAGCCCGCTATGTAAGCGGGCTTTCTTTTTGCAGCAAATGCCAGGCTATTAGTTCTTGGCAGGTTCTGCAGGTGCAGCAGGTGCAGCTTCTTTCGCGGCGGCTTCGTTCGATTCAGCCTGAGCTTTGGCAGCATCGGCGTTTTCTTTCGCAGCGTCGTTCACTTTATCCTGTGCTTTCGCCATGTCCTTCTGAGCTTGCTCAGAATGCGCGGCGGCATCTTGGGCTTTGTCTTCGGATTTCTTATCGCAGGCAGCGAGACCGAGGGCAGCGGCCAACATCATGGAAATAGCTAAAGTCTTGCGCATGGGGTGTTTCTCCTTATTGAAGATATCTACTGGCCTTTCGAGCTTGGACGGCCAGCATTAGTTCCTTTTGTTTCAAAGATATATAAAACACCGCTGCCAAGGAACTTTTAGTCCTGTCCCGGCTACTGCGCAAACCCACACTAATAAGAGTCTGCACACATGACCGAAAATCCCTTGTTAGAGCGTGCCACACGCTTTGTTTTGGCCTTGCGCCATTGCCAGGTGCTGGGCATTATCGTGCATGCCGCCAGCGAGGAGGGCATGACGCTGGCCCTGCCTTACGGCCCGCATATCGTCGGTGACCCTCAGACCGGCGTGATTCACGGCGGCGCGCTGACCTCACTGATGGACACCGCCTGCGGCATGGCCACGCTGTGCGTACTGCCGGAGTTCGAGGTGTGCCCGACCCTGGATTTGCGCGTCGACTACATGCATCCCGCCGAGCCGCACAAGCCGGTGTATGGCTTTGCACAATGCTACCGGGTGACCACCGACGTGATCTTTACCCGTGGCTTTGCCTACCAGGATGATCCTCAGCAACCCATCGCCCATGTGGTGGGCACCTTCATGCGCATGGGCAAGCGCCTCAAAGGCACGCAAGGACTCGGCAATTCGATCAAGGGAGACCAGGCATGACGCATCGATTCAAGACCCGCCTCGAACAGGCCCATGAGCGCGGCGACTATGAGGCGTTGCTCAACCTGGTGCCCTACGCCAAGCTGATCGGCATCGAATGCTCAAGGTTGGGGGATGAGCTGCTGTTTCGCCTGCCGGCCAACAAGGACAATATTGGTAACCCGATATTGCCAGCGCTGCACGGCGGTGTGATCGCAGGTTTTATGGAGCTGTCGGCAGCGTTACATTTGCTGGTATTTACCGGTGCGCCAGGTTTGCCGAAAATCATCGATTTTTCCCTGGATTACTTGCGTGCCGGGCAGTTTCGCGACACTTACGCCAAATGCCAGGTGTGGCGCCAAGGCCGCCGGGTGGCGAATGTGGCGATCACCGCCTGGCAAAGCACCGCCGCTGAGCCGATTGCCACCGCTCGCGCACATTTCAAAATTGAGGAATTGGTGCGCCCTTGAAATCCTGGTCTTAGCCCCCAACTTTGATGACAACCCGCCGCCAACCCTTTCGGGCGCGGCCACTGCCATCCAATTGGAGTTTGATGACCATGAGTGTGGAAACTCAAAAGGAAACCCTGGGCTTCCAGACCGAGGTGAAGCAACTGCTGCACCTCATGATCCATTCGCTGTATTCCAACAAGGAAATCTTCCTTCGCGAATTGATCTCGAACGCCTCTGACGCTGTCGACAAATTACGTTTCGAAGCCCTCTCCAAGCCTGAGTTGCTGGAAGGTGGCGCCGAACTGAAAATCCGTGTGAGCTTTGACAAGGACGCCAAGACCGTCACCCTCGAAGACAACGGCATCGGCATGAGCCGTGAAGACGCGATTACCCATCTGGGTACCATCGCCAAGTCCGGCACCGCAGACTTCATGAAGAATCTGTCGGGCGACCAGAAGAAAGATTCGCACCTGATCGGTCAGTTCGGCGTGGGCTTCTACTCGGCCTTCATCGTTGCCGACAAGGTTGAAGTATTCAGCCGCCGTGCTGGCCTTGACGCCAGCGAAGGCGTGCACTGGGCCTCCAAAGGTGAGGGCGAGTTCGAAATCGCCACTATCGACAAGGCTGACCGTGGCACGCGTATCGTGCTGCACCTCAAAGCCGCTGAAGATGAATTCGCCGACGGCTACCGACTGCGCAATATCATCAAGAAATACTCCGACCACATCGCTTTGCCGATCGAACTGCCGAAAGAACAAGCGGCTGTCGAGGGCGAAGAGAAACCTGCCCAGGAATGGGAAGTGGTCAACCGTGCCAGCGCCTTGTGGACCCGCCCTCGTACCGAAGTCAAAGACGAGGAGTATCAGGAGTTCTATAAGCACATCGCTCACGACTACGAGAACCCGCTGAGCTGGAGCCACAACAAGGTCGAAGGCAAGCTGGAATACAGCTCGCTGCTTTATGTACCGGCCCGTGCCCCATTCGATCTGTACCAGCGTGAGGCGCCAAAAGGCCTGAAACTGTACGTGCAGCGCGTGTTCGTGATGGACCAGGCGGAATCGTTCCTGCCGCTGTACCTGCGCTTCATCAAAGGTGTGGTCGACTCCAACGACCTGTCGCTGAACGTGTCGCGGGAAATCCTGCAGAAAGACCCGATCATCGACTCCATGAAGTCGGCGCTAACGAAGCGCGTGCTCGACATGCTGGAAAAACTGGCGAAGAACGAGCCTGAGCAATACAAGGGCTTCTGGAAAAACTTCGGCCAGGTCATGAAAGAAGGCCCGGCAGAAGATTTCGCCAACAAGGAAAAAATCGCCGGCCTGCTGCGTTTTGCCTCGACTCAGGGTGACGACGGCGAGCAGATCGTGTCGTTGGCCGAGTACCTGGCACGCGCCAAGGAAGGTCAGGACAAGATCTACTACCTGACCGGCGAAACCTACGCCCAGGTCAAGAACAGCCCGCACCTGGAAGTCTTCCGCAAGAAAGGCATCGAAGTGCTGCTGTTGACCGACCGTATCGACGAGTGGCTGATGAGCTACCTCAGCGAGTTCGACGGCAAGACCTTCGTCGACGTGGCCCGTGGTGACCTGGACCTGGGTAACCTGGACTCCGAAGAAGAGAAGAAGGAAGCCGAAGAAGTCGCCAAGGCCAAAGAAGGCCTGGTTGAGCGGATCAAGACTGCCTTGGGCGATGCCGTCAGCGAAGTGCGGGTTTCCCACCGTCTGACCGACTCTCCGGCGATTCTGGCCATCGGTGAGCAGGACCTGGGCATGCAGATGCGTCAGATCCTCGAAGCCAGCGGGCAGAAAGTGCCGGATTCCAAGCCGATCTTCGAATTCAACCCGGCTCACCCGCTGATCGAGAAACTTGATGGCGAGCAGAGCGAAGAGCGTTTTGGCGACCTGACGCACATCCTCTTCGACCAGGCAGCCCTGGCTGCCGGTGACAGCCTTAAAGATCCGGCCGCGTATGTGCGCCGGCTGAACAAGCTGTTGGTTGAACTGTCGGTTTAACACCGTTGTAGAAAAACCCGCTTCGGCGGGTTTTTTCGTTCTAACGCACCTCAACTGGAGTAAATGATGAGCCAAGTCACTGTACGTTCCGTGGTCTATCAGATTGATGGCCAGTCTTATGAAAGCCGCCTGGCGTTCGATGCCAGCCACAAGGGCCCGCTGCCGGGCCTGCTGATGGCGCCGAACTGGATGGGGGTGAGTGCGGGTGCCGAGGAAATCGCCAAGAGCGTGGCCAGCAAAGGCTACGTGGTACTGATCGCCGACCTGTACGGGCAAACCGTGCGCCCGACGAATGGCGATGAAGCCGGCGCTGCGATGATGCCGTTGAAGAACGATAACCCGGCGCTGCTCAAGCGCATGCAGGCGGCCTTTGAGCAACTGCAAAGCCAGACCGAAGCGGCCGTTGATACCTCGAAGCTGGCGACCTTCGGTTTCTGCTTTGGTGGTTTCTGCTCGCTGGAGCTGGCACGTACCGGTGCGCCGTTGAAGGCTGCTGTGTCGTTCCACGGCACGATCGACACACAAAACCCGGCAGGTGCCAAGCACGTCAAGGGTTCGGTGCTGGTGCTGCACGGCGCGTCCGATCCGTTGGTGCCGAAAGAGCAACTGCCGGCGTTTGAGCAAGAAATGAACGCCGCCGGTGTGGATTGGCAACTGCTGAGCTACGGCGGCGCGGTGCATTCCTTTACTGACCCGCACGCCAATGTGCCGGGCAAGATGATGTACGACGCGAAGACGGCCAAGCGTGCGTTCCAGTCGATGCATAACTTGCTGGATGAAGTGTTCAAGGGCTAAAGCTTTAGCGCCTGTTCCGGCCTCATCGCAGGCAAGCCAGCTCCCACACGTTGAACTGTGAAAACAGTCGACAGGTGGGAGCTGGCTTGCCTGCGATAGCTATCTGACAGGCAACTCGATTCTTTCTGACTCACCCGGCACCGTCGGCCAATCCCCGGCCGCCCAGCGCTGCCTGGCCTGTTCAATCACCGCCGGATCGCTCGCGACAAAATTCCAATTGATCCGCCGTGGCCCATCCAGCGGCGCGCCGCCGAACACCACCACGTGGCAATCGCTTTCGGCAAACAAGGTCATTTCCTGCCCGCTCGGCAATACCACCAGGCTATGC
>NZ_VBVZ01000483.1 GCF_005863185.1 Pseudomonas edaphica | reverse complement strand
CTCAATACGTGTTTCACTGTGGGCTTGGTCGTATTTCCCCACGCCCAAGGCCGCCAGCAGCCAGTCGGTGACACTGCCTTTGACTGAGCGAGCCTCGAATGTGGCTTCAATTGCCTTGCCCAGTGCGGTGCCTCTGTCTGAACTTATCAAGCTGCTGATCAACTGCCGTGGATTCAGCTGTTCCTGCGCGGAGATCGATCTACCGTTGAGCAGATAATCCAGGACATGCTTGAAGGGTCTTAATGTGACGTCGCCGAATTTTCCTTCGGTAATACCCATCTTTAATTGGGTCTGGTTGTCACGTGCAAGTGGTTCGGGCCATGTCAGCGCGCCGCCCAAGTCGCCATGGGGGGCGGCCTTGGGGGGTGTCGTGAGGAGCGCGCTGGAGAGGTTTTCCAGTTGCTCGGGGTTGGTGGGGACGTCAATGCCATGCTCCGTCAGAAATTGAAGCAGGCTGGTTTCGTTGGCGGCGCCAGTGCCCGTTGGCCGGTAGGTGCTGTCTGCAGACAGTGGCAGCGGCTGTCCCAGTTCGGGCTGGAGTTCCTCGAACTTTTTACTGCCATCCTCCAGGGCCATCGCCAGGCGTTGCAGTGCAGCGCCCGCCCGGTGCCAGTTGTGGATATCACCCAGTGCCGCTTTCTGTTCCTGTAGTGTTTCTTCGCTGCGCGACTGGATCTTGTCCGCAAAGCGGTCTGGATCGAGGGTTTTGAAGTTACCCGTCTGGTGGCTGATTTCGTCCGCTCGCTTGAGCATGCCAGACAGCGTCAGGTTCTGTGGCTCCTGATAAAATCGACCGACGAGCTTCCAGGGTACAGGTGCGTCCGGGCTATTGACGGGAGGCGCAAAAGGAAATTCGCCATCTATGACGCTCGCGGCCCGCAGGATAGGCCCGCTCAGGGCAGCCCACTGGCTGTCGTCCTGGCCCAGCGTGTGTAATGTGCTTAGCGGGTCAAGAAAGCGCTCACGGTAAAAGGAAATCTGACCTGATTTGGGATCGATTTTTATCGAGGTGGTATCAACCCCCAAGGCCTTGATCCACTGCTGAACATCGGGCGATTGGAAGGCATCATGCAAGTGCCTCCACCATTGGCCAAAGGTGGAGTGGGGAGCAATGTGATCGAAGTCTTCAACATGAGTGCGACGGCCAGCCAGGTTCAGGGCGATCGCGTATTGCATGGCCAGTTCGCTGTCTCCATTGGCCCGTGTGGCAGCCTGCGCTTCCTGCGGGGCCGCGGTGTCACGTTTTGGCCTTGAAAGCGGCGGCAGTAGCGGCAACGTTGGAGCAGATGAAGGGCGTGCGATGATCTGATTGGAAACACTGTTCATAGTGGGCTGCCGTTGTGCGTGTGGGAATAGCGCCTCGACGTGGGAACTAACGAGGCATTTCCCTTACGTAACAGCCGCTTCGGTTTGATTCCCTGCTTCCACCGATTCAGTCGTAACCCTATATTTCGCCCCCTCCAGGCCAACCTGCCTGGCCCAGGTTCAATGTGTTTCCATTAACTGCGAACCGATGGTTTTCATCCGGATCATATCCATCAACTGGCGCAAACCCGGTTGCGACTGGCGGCGGCTCGGGTAGTACATGCACAGCGGTTCGCCCATGCAGGCCCAGTCCGGCATGACTTCCACCAGTCGGCCCTCGGCAAGCTGCTGCTGCACGCGGTCGGACAAACAATAGGCAATCCCCACGCCTTGCAACGCAGCATTGACGATGGTTTCTGTGTCGGCCGCACTGAAGTGCCCGGGCACATCGATGCGTTGTTGGCGCGCACCGTTGCCCAGCTCCCATTTGTAGGTGGTCTTGTCGCCCAGGTACATGCGGATGCACGCGTGCTCCAGCAGGTCCTTGGGTACCTGAGGTGTACCGCGACGGGCGAGGTAGGCGGGGGAGGCGACCATGATCCAGCGCAGTGCGCCGGTCAGCGGCACCGCGACCATGTCCTGTGGCACGGTCGCACCGTAGCGGATACCCGCGTCGTAGCCTTCGGCAATGATGTCGAGCATGTGGTCTTCGACGATCAAGTCCAGGCGCAACTGCGGGTAGGCGTCGGTGAAGTCGCCGAGGATCGGCGCCAACAGCAGCACGGCTGCATCCCGTGGCACATTGATGCGCAAGCGGCCAATCGGCGCTTCGCGGTGCAGCTCCAGGGTATCGAGACCGTCCTGGATGACGGCAAAGCCCTGGGTGAGTTTTTCCGCCAGCAGGGTGCCGGCGTCAGTCGGTTCCACCGCGCGGCTGGTGCGGTACAGCAGCTTGACCCCCAGGCGCGTTTCGAGGTTGCGCATGGTGTGGCTCAGCGCCGAGGTGGTCACGCCCAGCTCATGGGCGGCATGGCGAAAACTGCGGCGCCGGATGATCGCCATGAACACATTCAGATCGGCCAATTCGGAACGATTAAAAGCCGCCATATCAAGCCTCTTTACTAGGAGTTCGGTTGCATGGGGCGTTGAGCCCTATTCAACATCGGATGATCTAGAGTAATTGTTTTCCTACGTATTTTTGCTCTTCGAGGAGTTTTTTATGCGCATCGAGACCCTCCGGATTGCCGGCATCGACAAGGCCGTCTCGCGGATTGCCCTCGGCACCTGGTCCATGGGGGGGCATTTGTGGGGCGGTGCGGACAACGAGCAGTCGATCAAGACCATTCGTCATGCATTGAACTGCGGCATCAACCTGATCGACACTGCGCCGGTGTATGGCCTTGGGCTGTCCGAAGAACTGATCGGCAAGGCCGTGCGCGGCATGCGCCACAGCGCGGTGATTGCCACCAAGGCCGGCCTGCAATGGGACGACGGCACCACCCGGCGCAATGCCACGGCGCGGCGCATCCGCAAAGAAGTCGAAGACTCTTTGGTGCGCCTGGACACCGACTATATCGACCTGTACCAGGTGCACTGGCCCGACCCGCTGGTGGCCCAGGAAGAAACCGCCGAAGAGCTCGAGCGCCTGCGCCGCGAGGGCAAGATCCTCGCCGTTGGCGTGAGCAACTATTCCTGCGCGCAAATGGACGACTTCAGTCGGCACACGGCGCTGGCCACCGTGCAGCCGCCCTACAACCTGTTCGAGCGCGCCATCGACAGCGACATCCTGCCCTATGCCCGCCAGCGCTCGCTGGTGCTGTTGGCCTATGGCCCGCTGTGCCGTGGCTTGCTGACCGGCAGCATGCACTCGGCCACCCGCTTTGCCGGGGATGATGTGCGCAAGCTTGATCCCAAATTCAAGGCACCGCGTTTCGAGCAATACCTGGCGGCTGTGGCGGCGCTGGACAGCTATGCGCGCGAATGCCATGGCAAGTCGGTGCTGGCCCTGGCCATGCGCTGGGTGTTGGACCAAGGCCCGACCATTGCACTGTGGGGCGCGCGCCGCCCGGAACAATTGAAGGGTTTTGAAGAGGTGTTTGGCTGGCACCTGACCGCCGATGACCTGACACATATCGACCGTATTCTTGCCAGCACGATAAAAGATCCAATCGGGCCGGAATTTATGGCCCCCGCCAAACGTTAGCCTTAACGACAGGGATGTCGGCACACAAACACCATCCCTGTTCGTCGAGGTTTTTGCATGAAGCGCGGTACCGTATTCAAGAACGCTGGTGGTTTGCTTGCTGTGTTGGCTTTGCTGGGGGCCTGGCCAAAGCGATCCCCGACGCTTTCGTATCGGCGGCGGACGCTGGATGCCAATCACTGTGGCGGCTGCGCCCCCAGCTTGCCCCACATCTTCTTGCTGATCTTCTGCCGGTTGGCGTAACCGGCCCAGGGGTCATCCTTGAGCGTGCTCAAACGCTCATGCAGATTAGCCACCGTCCATTGCTGCGCACCGCGTAACCCGTTCAGTTCGTCCTTGCTCACCGGCACCGAGACCGGCAGGCCCGGGCGTGCCCGTACCGAATAGGCCGCCACCGTACTCGCGCCGCGGGCATTGCGCAGGTAGTCGATAAAGATCTTGCCAATGCGGTTCTTCGGGCCACTGGTAGCGGTAAAGCGTTCAGGCAGTTGCTGTGCCATAAACTGTGCGATGGCCTTGGCAAAGGCCTTTACTGTCTCCCAGCCGTCCCGGCGCGCCAGCGGGATGACCACGTGCAGGCCTTTGCCACCGCTGGTTTTGACGAACGCCTCAAGGCCCAACTCATCCAGTACCGACAGGGTCAATTGCGCGGCCTCCAGCATGCTTTTCCAGGGCAGCGCCGGGTCCGGGTCGAGATCGAGCACAAACCGGTCCGGGGTTTCGATTTTGTCGGCAGTCGCGCCCCAGGTGTGCAGCTCAATGGTGCCCATCTGCACGGCGCCGAGCAGGGCTTTGGTGGTGTCGATTTCCATCAGCCGTGCATGGCCAGGGTCGAGGTTCTGGTCCAGTTGTTTGATATGGGGAATGGCCAGGCGCTCTGCATGTTTTTGGAAGAATTGCTCGCCTTCGATGCCATCCGGCGCGCGCAGTAGCGAGACCGGCCGATGGCGCAGAAACGGCAGGAGCCATTCGCTGATGCTGGCGTAAAAGTCTGCCAACTGCTGCTTTTGCGTGCCACTTCGTGGATCGATCACGCGATCGGGGTGCGTGATGTTCACGCCGTTGCCGGCTTTTTTCGGCACTGAGGCCTGCTTGAGAGATTTGGCCGCGCGCGGTTGCTCATGGATGATCTGCGCCACAGGCTTGTCGCTGCGCATCGCCACGAATGAGGCTTGGCGTACCACGCCTTCGCGGGTCCATTCGGCGAAATTGACTTCGCCGACCAGCTCGGGCTCCACCCAGTGCACGCCGCGTGCCTGGCTGCTGGTCAGCGGGTTTTGCAGTGGCGAAGTTTTGCGCGCCAAAGGCGTGAGCTGGGCGTAAATCGCTTTGAGCGCGTGCTGATCAAACCCGGTGCCGACACGCCCGGCATACACC
>NZ_VBVZ01000482.1 GCF_005863185.1 Pseudomonas edaphica | reverse complement strand
AGTTTGTTCATGCACCAATTTGGCGCATTCGCTGCACCCTTGTAGTGAGCGGCTTTTAGTGGCACCACGCTTTTGTGGCGAGCGAGCTTGCTCGCGCTGGAGTGCGCAGCGCTCCCGCTTTTATTGGGACCGCTACGCAGCCCAACGCGAGCAAGCTCGCTCGCCACAAAAGCGTGGTGCCACTAAAAGCCGCTCACTACAAGGGTGCAGCGAATGCGCCAAATTGGTGCATGAACAAACTTGAACTTCATCCAGCCCCGATTCTTCTAACAAGGCTCGTCACCTTGTGGAGCACCGCCGTGCCCAGAATCATCTCTCCCAACACACCGGCAGCCGCCCTGGACGATCACAACGAGCACAATGCCAAGATTTTCGGCTCACCCAAAGACCGCCTCGATTTCTATCGCCGCGAGATCCAGTACGAAACCACCATTCTGGCCAACCGTACCGACGCCTATCTCTCGGCACAGTCGTTCCTGGTGATCGCCTTTGTCTCCGGCATGGGTAACCTGAACCCGGAGTGGGGCAAGTTTTTTACCTTGGTTGTGCCCGCGTTTCTGGCCTTCCTCGGCATTCTTAGCTCATTGAATGCCTGGCCAGGTATTCGCGCCGCCTACGAAATAATCGACCACTGGCACTACAAGCAGAGCGAGCTGCTGCGCAGTGAGCCGGTGATGGGCATGGCCTACGATGATTCGCCGCTGTTCTGCGAGACCGAATCGTCCCACAAGGGCTATCGCAAGTCGCTGCTGTTCTCCATGCGTGCACCGTGGCTGTTTATGGTGTTCTGGGTGCTGCTGGGTGCCTACGCGTTTTATATCCAGGTGGATAACCCGGTCTCTTAAGCAATTTGAACTTCGTGGTGCTGCGCACACCCTTAACTCTACGCAGGCTGCGTTTTACTCAAGAGGTGACCTATGAACACCAGCAACGACCCCCAAACCGGCAACCGTAACGACCCGGCCATCGATGGCGGCGAGCCGGCGCCCGGCACCGCTGCCGATGCGCCAAAAGACCCGAAACCTGCCAGCGACCCCAAAGCCCGGGAAAACGACTACAGTCCAGACTTCAAGCCCACGCGCGAGCCCAAGCCTGAAACCGATGCCGATATCGACACCCAAGGTGGTTAGAGGAGAAGGTCATGTCCCAGGAACTCGATGACGATGAAGAACTCAATGACCCGGGCAATGAAGACCCAGGTTCATTGATGGATGATGCAGAAGTACCGCTCAACGACCTCGATGATGCAGCGGATGTAGGCAACACCGAAAGTCAGGATTGAGCGTTCGCCTTGGCTCGTCGTTCATACCACGCCAGCTTTGGCTGAGTGCTCAGGTCATGAACGACGGCCCAGCAACTCGGTGCAGGTTGCTTCAATGTGTTTCGATCAGGTACTGATCCAGGAATGGTCAGCCCCAACTTTCACATTGAACGTGTAGCGAAGCGGGAAGTAATGCTCCTTGGTCTTCAGGATCTGGTAGGGCGCTGTGACTGGCGCCACCACGCCGTGACGTGCATAGGCCTCACTCACGCTTTGTTGAATGTTGACAACCGGACCCTGCGCCACGAGTTTGCCATCGACTAATGTTGCTTCTTTAGAGAGGCCATCCAAGCCTAAGTCGTACATGTCGGGTCTTTTCATTTTAAGCGTGTCATTAAACATATTCGGTCCTACGGTATCGAAAATTTTTGCCTCATACTCCTTGAATTCCGGGGTGAATTGCAGCCTGCCCTCGGGGCCTCGAGTGATAGTCGGTCGATTATTCGCAAAGTAGGGTTTGTTAGTCGCAAACCGTTTATTCATTTCCCTGATCATCTCGTCAAGCACCGGGTTACCGGGTCGAGTAGCAAAGTTACTGGTGTTATAGAACGTTTTGTAATCGGCCACTTGGTGCGTCACTGGTAAACCGAGCAGCACATCGTCGGCGCCTGCTGCTACATCGACGGCACCGACGTTGCTTTGGATAAGATCATCGGTGTCCAGGTAAAAACCACCGTGTTTATTCATTATCGGGTAGCGGGCTACATCCGAAGCTGCCGCCAGATTCTTCCCTTGCCCTTGTCGGAAGTAGTTGTACATTTCGCCGGTCTTCAACTGCTTGAATGCGGCATCTTCATTAAGATTGAGCACCGTCACGCCGGGAATTTTCTCCTTCAGCTTGCTTTCTATTTGTTTGAACACAGCGGGGCTGTCGGCGTCCACGTGCAGGACTGTTTTATAGCCTGAAGCTCGGGTGGCGTTTTTGGTCATGTTGTCGACCAAGTGGGTGGGAATCTCCTGGCCCGCCCAGAAATAGTTCAACGTTTTGGGCACGGGAGCCAGTTGTTTGGGGATTCTGGGAATCGACGAAATATCCACAAAGTTATAGTGGTGGGCGCTGGCTTTTTTAGCTTTTCTGGACGCATCAAGTGTTCCCCGTTGCCAGTGGCCTTTGGTAGTTCGCCAGTAATACTGCTGGCCTTGCTCGTGGGTGCCTCTCCATGCGCCGGCCGTGCTGTCGAACGCAACTTCCTGATCGACGTTTTTGTAAGTAATCCTGAATGGATTGCCTGAGGTTTCCACGCGTTTAATATCGTCCATCGGCACTACGTAGGTTCCATCTCCCAGCCTGAAAGGCGTCGGTGTGCCACCTGCGCCGGCCAGCAAACGTTCGGATCGGGATAAAGGTGCCCACCCTGTAGGGCCAAGATCCTTGACGGGTATATCGGGGCTCGTGCCGTTCGGATGGCGGATGACGCGCCGGCCGTCTTTGACTTGGGACTCAAAGAGCCTGCCATCAACCTTCACATATTCGCGTTTACTGCGGCCCACCAACACGTTGTTCTGCAACCCCGTGGTCGATAACTCGTCTGCGGCGATGTAGCGGGCTTCATAACTGTGCAGATCATCCAGTGAGCGTACTTCTCCATTGGCAGCAACGCGGTTAGGTTTAAAGTCTCTCAAGGGCAGGCCCATTGCGCGTTGCTTCAATGCATCGTATTCATGCCAATTACCCAGAAACATCACAGCCTGGCGCTCGACTGTTTCTTGGCCCACCTGGATTGTCCCGGTTGCTGCCAGGCCGTGTTGCTTGCTGATGTTCTGGATTGCGTCGTCACTGGAGATTGCTCGCAAACTATTCGAGTCGCCCGGTTTTGGCACGTCTGGGACGAAGTTCTCCAGCGGCTTGCCGTAGGCCTGCTTCGTGCGCGGGTCCAAGGCGTACCACTTATGGGTTGCCTCATCGAACTTAGCCAGAGCTTTTGTATTGCGAGCGCTGTTGGCGGCACTGAATGCGCCTTCAGCGATATCGGCCCTTTTGGCCACCTCCAACAGGTTGACATGGCGGTACGAACCGCGCAGGTAATTGACACCTTTATAGGCTTTGCCGGCTACAAACTTTACGCCCCTTATAGCGCTACGCGCGAGGTCATCAATACCGCCCAACGGATTGAGCGCGCCCACTGCTGCCCGCCCGACAATCTTGAACCCCAGGGCAGCTTTTGACAGCACTGAAGCGCCGACAAATGAAGCTCTCGCGGCCTTGGCAGCGGAGCCGACGCCGACCACGAAACCAAAAATGTCGAACGCCAAGTCGAGAACACCGTCGGCAGTCTTGCCCTCGTTGAAATTTTTAATGGCCGACCTGAACGGAATAAAGCCCAGCAGCACCTCGCGAATGGCTTCGGTGGTGCTGTGTTCCGTCTGAAAGGTCGTTGTTCCCCTGGAATATGCGCCCAACTCAGGCAGCTTCATATCCTCAATCAATGCGTCGGCCAGGTATTGGGTTCTGGTACTGGCGAAGCTCTTCGGTACACCCGTGGCGCCTTTGCGTTCGTCTGTTATTCCCGCGGGGTACTCACCCCTGGGCGTTATCTGGTCTGCTATGTAACGTGGTCCAGTAGAGGCAAGGCTGGCGGGCGGGAGTGATTCATAAAACAGGCTCGGCCGCGGGGTGATAGTGCCCTCCAGCCGGTTGATTGCGTACTGCCTGGACTGAGGTTTACCGTTGACGGTACGCAGGGTCTCGACCAGTACCACGCCTGTTTCAACACGCTTGTCATAACTGGAGCCTTGAATGCGGTCGTAGCGAATTTCTTTGTGTACGACGATTTCGCCGAACGCCAGATTTTGCCGGTCTTCCAGTTGCAATTTCGAAATCATGACCTTGAACTGCGCCGACGTGGCCTTTTTGACGGCGTCAGAGAACGTGCGAAAGTCCTCATTGAACTGCTTGATGGGATCCGGCAGGGTTTTGAGGATTGGCAGCAGATCGCCGATATTGATTTCGTCTGATGATGAAACCCATACCGCAGGCTTTCTGTTGTCGGAATCTGGTGGTGGGGATCTAAGCGCCCTGCGATCAATGAGCAGGTCCAACAGTGAGTAGGGGCCGGGGTATACGTTGGTAGAAGGCTGCGACGTAATGCACTTTTTCTCAAACAGCGCTGGGTCCATCCCGGGGCATGCTTTTTTCAAAAGCTCGACCGCAATGGCTTTGGTGGTCGGCGTCTCGAGGAGCGGCAGTGAGGCGGCTTCGCTCATTTCGCTGATATGCCGGTTGAACGCTTCACGCACCTCGGACAGGGCTGTCTGCGTGGTCGGATAGCCCATGCCGCTGGGAACGCCCCAGGCTTTGATCGCCTCGTTCTGGGCGGCATATTCGATCTGGCGTTCCTCGTTCGAGATCGGTGCAATATTGGCCGCGAGCATGATTTGCGCGTAGTCCATGTTGGCTGTCGCGCCTGGCGCTTTCGCTTCCACGCGCGCTACCGCCGTGGTGAAGCTGACCCAGCTATGCGAACCCATCGTCACTTCCTGCGGGATACCCTTGACCAGAAACTGCGGTGCGCGACTGGCGAGCATGAGGTGGGCCTGCACGGCTGCTGTTTGCGCGCTGGAAGCAAGGCCGTTGGCAAGCAGATGCTCCTCCAGCTC
>NZ_VBVZ01000481.1 GCF_005863185.1 Pseudomonas edaphica | reverse complement strand
ACCTAAAGCTGACTCTGCGGAAAAGCGCTCAATGGCCGTGTCCCTGCCTACCCTCACTTCCAAGCCCCGTTCACGTTTTGCCCTGCGCTGGTATTCCTGGCTGTTTCTGGTCGGGGCCATTGTGTATGGCGTTGCCTGGGCGATGCATTGGGACGACCGTGGGGTGCTGTGGATCGCTGAGCGGTTCGAAACCCCGGCCGAACGCCAGGCCAGCGTTTGGCTGCCGGATTACCACGCGGTGATCGATGGCAAATTGCTGTCCGGCATGGAAAAGGACGAGGCTTCGGACCTGTCCTACAACCCGCAGACCAAAACCCTGTTTTCCGTGATGGGCAAAAACCCTTTCCTGGTTGAGCTGAACCTGCAAGGCGATGTGTTGCGCAAGATGCCGCTCAACGGCTGGAACAACCCGGAAGGCGTGACAGTGATGGAAAACGGCCTGATGGCCATTGTCGACGAGCGCATGCACACCTTGAGCGTGGTGAACGTCGACGCCAGCACCCAGCAACTGAACTATGCCGACTTCAAGCACTATGACCTTGGCCCGTCCAAGGACCAGAACAAGGCATTTGAAGGTGTGACCTGGGACAAGCGCAACCAGCAGATCGTGCTCGGGGAAGAGCGCCCACCGGCGTTGTTCACCTGGAAAAGCGATGGCGCCACGCTGACCGGCGATAAGCAGAAGATCGCCAGCACCGAGCTGGACATGCGTAACCTCTCAGCCCTGGCCGTCGACCCGCGCACCGGGCATTTGCTGGTGCTGTCGGCCGATTCCCACCTGCTGCTGGAGCTGGACGCGCAGGGCGAGCAAGTCAGCTTCATGACCCTGCTCGGCGGCTTCAATGGCCTCAAACACACCATCCCGCGTGCCGAAGGCGTCACCATGGACGAAGCCGGCACCTTGTACATGGTCAGCGAACCCAACCTGTTCTATCGTTTCGAGAAGCAGAAATAGCCGACGATTACGTCGGATACTTCGCTATCAGCGGCATTCGCCAGACAGTCGACTGCGTTTAAGTTTAAATTCAGACGGGCGTGATACTTATTCGCCACTTTTTGACTTTGAGCTTGCCTGATGCGTCGACTCGCCCGCCCCAAACCCGCGTTTTTTATCCTGTTGCTGCTCGCCCTGGTGATTGCCGGGGCGGTCGCGCAGAACTTTCGCTTGTTCGAGCGGGCCTGGTTCAACCTTCAACACTGGCGCCATCCTGCCGATGAACGCTCCATTGGCCTGAATGATTACCGGGTAAGCCTGGAAGCCAAGGTCATCGAAGGGCTCGACGATGATGTCTCGGCCCTCACTTACGACCCGATACGCAAAAGCCTGTTTACGGTCACCAATAAAAACGCCGAGCTGATCGAGTTGTCCCTGGACGGCAGGATCCTGCGGCGTATCCCGTTGGTGGGCTTTGGCGATGCCGAGGCGGTGGAGTTCATCAGTGACAACATTTATGTGATCAGCGATGAAGCCCAGCAGCGGCTGATCAAGGTGCACGTGAATGACGACACCCAATTTCTCGACGCCGCCGATGCGGAGCAGATGACCCTGGGCGTGCACCTTGGCGGCAATAAGGGTTTCGAAGGGCTGGCCTATGACTCGGTGGGCAAGCGCCTGTTCGTGGCCAAGGAGCGCGACCCGATGCTGATTTACGAGGTGCACGGGTTTCCCCATTTCAAACCGGAAAAAACCTACTCGGTGCATGTGATCAACAACCCCAAGCGCGATGCCGGGCTGTTTGTGCGCGACCTGTCGAGCCTGCAATACGACGAGCACAGCGGGCATTTGCTGGCGCTGTCGGATGAGTCGTTCCTGGTGTTGGAACTGGACATCGATGGTCGCCCGTTGAGCAGTCTTTCCCTGCTCAACGGGCGCCATGGCCTGAAAAAACGCGTGCCTCAGGCCGAAGGGATCGCCATGGATGACGAGGGCTCGCTGTACCTGGTCAGCGAGCCGAACCTGTTTTACGTGTTCAAAAAGCCCTGATCAAAACATCCATTGCACGCCCAGGGAGTAGCCGGTCTGGCTGCCCTCGGCGTGCCCAAGGCGGCTGTTGACCTCGGCGTACACACCCAACTGCGGGGTGATCGCCAACTGGCTGCCGATTTGCGCGCGGCCAAAGCTTTTGTCCACTGAACCCAGCTTGGCGGTGCGCGCCTGGCCATCGGCGCGGGCGGTCAATTGCAGGTCATCGAGACGGCCATCGGCCAGCTCCTTGACCCAGGCGATGTCGGCATATGGCAGCAGGCTCAAGCCATAAGGCAGGGCGACAGCACCGCGCACGCGCCAGCCGAGGCTGGCTTCCAGGGAGTCGAAAGACTGTTCTTCGTACTCCAGCGCGGTGCGCAGGTTCTGTTTCTCGTGGAACTTGTCGATACGCGAATGGCTGTAGTCCAGGCCGGCAAACGGCCCGCTTTTGATTGCGCCGAAGTCGAAGTCATAACCGCCGAGTACGCGTGCGCCCAGGGACAGTGCGTCGGTGTTGCCGCTCAGTTGTTGATTGAGCAGCACCGGGCCGCCATTGGCTTGGATCAGCAGGTTGCGCTTGGCCTCAAAACGCGTATGGCCAATGCTCAAATCGCCCGCCAGCCAGCTTGGGCCGCCATCGTTGAGCAAGGCATAGACCGCGGCCTGCCAGGTGTCGCTGTCGAGTTTTCCGCGCTGCTGCAGCTTGTCACGACCATTGAGGTAGCTGAGGCTGGCGCCGATATTCAGGCTGGAGGTGAGCTGATAGTCGCCCAAGGCGTGTACGCCCAGGCGTCGGGCATCGCGGTTGAGCGGGCTGTCGAAGCCGCTGTCCGGGGTGTATTCGCCGTCCATGCCGATTTCGCCATCGAAGCTTCCGACCTCGCGGCTGGCCGCTTGCAAGGTCAACCAACGGCGATCATGCAGGCGCACCATGGCCTGATGCTGGCGTTGCAGGTTGTCCTGCATGTTGCGCGCAACGGCGCCACCCGAGGCGGTCGAGGCCAGCAGGTCGGCGTTGGTCAGTTCCAACACCAGGCGGCTGAGCAGGCGCGAGTAATCGCGCAGGCGCTGGTCGATGCGTTCCTGGCCGAAGGCATTGGCCAGCACGGTTTTGTTGTCTTCTGCCGGGTCGTGCCAGGTGGAGCCGCCGGGTATTTTCGGGTTGTTGGTCTGGGTGTAGCCGTCCAGATCGCCCAGCTCCCAGTTGGTGGCTTCGATATACAGAATCGGGATCTTCAGCGGTTCGAACGGCTCGCCATCACTGCAGCAGCCGGTGCCCTTGGGGTATTGCGGGTCCAGGCCGGGGTTGGTGAACAACGGGATGTTCAATTCCCTGGCGATCTGGAAGGTGTGTTCGCGCAGCGATGCCAGCGCGGGGTTGGCGGTGCTGTTCTGGCCTGCGTGGGCGTACATCATGTCGCCGGTGATCAGGCTGTCGAGGTTGATCATCGCCAGCATATTCGCGCGTTGGCTGGCGCTGAGTGAATCGACAAAGGCTTTGGAGCCGCGCAGGCCTTCCTCTTCGGCGCCGAAGGCGACCACTTGCAGGCCGTTTTCCAGCTGCAAGCCGCCGAGGTTCTTCGCCACTTCGGTCAGCACGCTGGCGCCGGAGCCGTTATCGTCCAGGCCTTGTAAGGTCGGGCGGCCGAAGTAGGTGTCGAAGTGCGCGCCAATCACCACGTATTGCGGTTTAGTGCCCGCAGCATAGGCCACCACGTTTTGCGCAGCGCGAGTGCCGTTGTTCCAGGTGAAGTTCTGTCGACTGAGGCTGTAGGCCGAACCCATCTGGCTTTGCATCCAATCTGCCGCGCCGGCGAAATTGGCCGTGCCGCGATACCGGCCGGGGTAATCGTTGATCAGCTTTTCCAGGGTGGTATTGGCGTGCTGGCCGTAATCGTAGGCCTGGGTTTGCGCCGACAGCAGGCTGCCGACCACGCTGATCGCGAGGGCGAGGGGCTTTATCACAAGGTCTTCCTTGAGGTGATTGAAGTTTTCCAGCCCAGACCCTTTGCACAATGCGCGCCTCATTCCCTGGGCGAGCGCGAAGTGGCGCATTGTTAAACGCTTGGGTCGCCTGGCTGTCATTTGTAACGGATTTGATACCAATAAAGGCGTGGGATGCCGTGACATGGCGCACGGTTTTGGGCGGGGGTGCTGCGAAAAGTAGCGGTTTTGTTACATGGATCTTCTAAACGATGAGGCCTCCTGTGGGAGCTGGCTTGTGTGGGAGCCGGGCTTGCCCGCGATGCAGACGCCTCGGTCTTTAAGTCAGACCGAGGTGATGCTATCGCAGGCAAGCCAGCTCCCACATAAAGCTAGGCCGTGAGTTTTAGGCCTTGAGGGTTTTAACGCCTTCAGAAGTACCCAACAGCAACACATCAGCCGGGCGCGCCGCGAACAGGCCATTGGTCACCACGCCAACGATCGCATTGATCTGCGTCTCCAGCTCCACCGGGTTGGTGATCTGCATGTTGAACACATCAATGATGATATTGCCGTTGTCGGTCAGCACGCCTTCGCGGTACACCGGGTCGCCGCCCAGTTTCACCAGCTCGCGGGCCACGTGGCTGCGGGCCATGGGGATAACTTCCACCGGCAGCGGGAAGGCGCCGAGCACCGGCACCAGCTTGCTGGCGTCGGCGATGCAGATAAAGGTCTTGGCCACGGCCGCAACGATCTTCTCGCGGGTCAGGGCTGCGCCGCCGCCTTTGATCAGGTTCAGGTGCTCGTCGCTTTCATCGGCGCCGTCGACGTAGAATTCCAGGTCGCTCACGGTGTTGAGCTCATACACTGGAATGCCATGGCCCTTGAGGCGCGCGGCGGTGGCTTCGGAGCTGGCTACGGCGCCGTCGAAGGCACCCTTGTGCTGGGCCAGTGCATCGATAAAGCAGTTGGCGGTGGAGCCGGTGCCGACACCGACGATGCTTTTGTCGTCGAGTTTAGGAAGGATTAAAT
>NZ_VBVZ01000480.1 GCF_005863185.1 Pseudomonas edaphica | reverse complement strand
GTCACGCAGCGTGCTGATGTACATGTCGGTACGCCGCTCCATCTTGGAAACCGCTGCCTGGTTGATATTCAACGCCTTGGCCAGGCTTTCCTGGCTCAGTTGCTGGGCCTTGCGCAGCTCATGCAGGGGCATTTCCTTGAGGTGCTGGCGGAACAGCTGCTCGGCTTCGGCACGCGACTGCGGGGTCATGCGCGCTTGAAGTTCAGCGAATTTTTTAGCCATGGTGACGGGCCTCTTTACGCAATGTTTGCAAATGGATGTCGTACACATTTTCGGCCAAGGGCACATGCACCTCGTACCACCTGGGGTGTGCGGCTTTATCGCCGCCGATCAGCAGGACAGCGCAGCGCCGGGGATCAAATGCATACAGCACTCGATAGGGCCGGCCGGCGTGCCGGACCCGCAGTTCCCGCAGGTTGCCATGCCGGGAACCCTTGATATCACTGGTATGGGGGAAGCCCAGGCCAGGCCCTAAAAGCCCCAGCAGATCAACGCTGGCGGACACGGAGACTTGCTCCTTTGCGCCCAGTTCATCCCACCATTCTGCGAATTCATCCGTGTATTCAACGTCCCAATCCATGCGAATATGCCACCTAAGGAATATAAACTCAAGGGCATACTTTAGATTCAGAAAAGACTGCATTACCAGCCGGGCTCCAGGGGAAATTGTTTGTACATCCTTCTGACCAGACGCTGAGCAACAACCCTGCCCTATTGGCAAACCATCGAATAGCGTTAAGAAATATTTCCAAAAAAAAACCGCCCTTTCGGGCGGTTAAAAATACTCGGCTTTGATCAGAAACCGAGGGAGAAGCTGATCGTCATCGCATGGTCTTTATCGTTGCGCGACAATTGGCCGGAATAGCCCAGGCCCAACTTGCCATTCTGACTGATCTGGTAGTCCACGCCCGCTTCCACCACCGCGCTGTCCTTGGCGATCGGCACACCTTGGGTGCTGAACGATGCACCGCCGTTGATAAAGCTCAGGTCGGCATCCGGCTTGGTGTCGCCAAAGGCATGACGCCAGCCGATGCTGCCCCGTGGGGTGATTTTCGAGCCGTTACCCAAGGTGATGGTCTGGCCGATGCGCACGCCCAGGGTCGAGAAGGTCACGTCCTGATCGGCATCGCCGCGCAGGGCCGCCGAACCGCCTTTCTCCTTGATCGTGTCGCTGTCGTAGTTGACGTAAGCCAGGCCGGCGAACGGTTCTACTACCACTTTGCCGGTTTCAATGGTGTAGCCCACTTCACCGAACACTTGCGCGCTGCGCGCTTTGTAGTCGGCTTTGAGGCGTTGCCCCACGCCGCCTACGGCCACATCGCGTTTGCTTTCGATGTCGTGCCAGCTGTATGCCACGCCCATGCGAGCGGCGAAGGCTTCCTGCTGGTACGCGGTGTAGGCCATCAAGTGGTAGCTGTCGACGTCGGCGCTGGAGCTGCGGCGCTTGGCGTCCAGGTCGCTGCGGGTGTAGCCGGCGGCCACACCGACGCGCCAGGCGTCATCCACTTGTTTGTCGGTGCCGAGCAGGAAGCCGCCGAGGTTGCGGTCCAGCTTGGCGGTGTTGCTGTCGCCGCCCATGTGGCCCCAGGTGCCCAACACACGCATCCAGCCGACCATTTCGCCGTGGCAACCGGCGCTGCTCAGGCGGTTTTCGCTGGGCGCCAGGCTGTTGCGTGGGTCATCTTCGCGGTAGCAGCCGGGCTGACGCAGGCGCTCGTTGACCGCGTCACGCACGTAACGCGAATCTTCGAGCATGGCGCTGGCGGTGCTGGCATGAATCTCCCCGGACAAGCTGTCGAACGCGGCGCGCGCCCCGGCAACATTGGAGTTGAGCAGCGCATTCTGCACCGTTGCGCCACCCACCGCGGCACCGCTGTCCAACGCGGCGGCCACGCCACGTTGGTTACCAGTGGCTGCCACGCTGGCGTAGCTGACGTTGTTGCGGCTAACCGCCAGCGCCACCTGAGTAGGGCTGTAGTTCAACGCGGTATTGAGGAACGCCAGGTTCTCCAGGTTGGTGGTGCCGAAGGTGCCGTTCACTGCACCCGCCGTGAGCAGCGTGTAGGTGGCCGGGCCGGCGTACGGCGCCAGGTTGACCACATTCAACGTGCCGCCCAGGTTCGCCGTCCCCCCAACGGCCAGGGAGCCGGTCGACGATGGGGTGATGAGCAGGTTCAACGCGCCGGTACTGCCATTAGTGAAGTTACCGGCCACCGTCAGCTTACCGTTATCAGGTGTGACGCTGCCGTTGTTGACCAACGCGCCGACGCTGCCGTTGCCGGTCAGGCCTGCACCGTTGGCGACGGTCACCTGCCCACCAAACACCGCGCCTGGGTTGGCCGCGTTGCCGACTTGCAGTACGCCCTGGTCCACCGCCACCGTGCCGCTGAATGGCTGGTTGCCGGTCAGCAACAGCGCGCCTGCGCCTTGTTTGGTAATGCTGCCGGTTCCGCTCAATACACCATTAAAGGTGCCGTTAGTGGGTTGGACAAACAACAGTTGCGCATTGTTGAGGATGCGACCCTGCAAGCTCAGCGTGTTACCGGCCAGCGTACCGCCACTGACGGTCGTGCCACCGGAATAGGTGTTGGCGCCGGTCAACAGCAAGGTGCCGGCGTCAAGTTTGTTGATCGACCCGGCCCCCACGATTGGCGCAGCCACTTCGGTAGTGACGCCCGAATTGACACGCACCACTGCGGCACCGGTTGGCGACAAGGTCCCACCTGCGCCTGCCGTCAGCGTGTAACCAGGGTCAAGGAATTGCAGGCCAGTAAAGCCTTGGTTACCGACCACGGTGACCGTACCGCCCTGCCCGCCGAACACGGCAAACTGGTTATTTGACGCCTGGCCCTGGGTACCGGTTGGATCGGTCCAGTTGGTGCCTGGGCCCCAGGTACCACTGCCGCCGGTGATAGTGCCGTCAGGGTTGGTGGTGCCACCGTTCCAGAACTGGATTTGCCCCGGCATGGTTTGCACCAGCAGGTTCAGTTGGTTGGCCAGCGCCGTTTGCAGGCTCAGATTACCCACGCCGACCGGCAGCGAGCCGAGGGTCAGGCCGTTGTCGGTCAACGCGCCGCCGTAGCGGAACAGTTGATAAACGCCGAGTCCGAAGCCCCCGGCATCGGTAACGTTGAGCGTGCCATCAAGGGTCAGGTTGCCCGCCACATTCACCGCCGTGGTGGATGCGCCAGGCGCGCCGAGGGCGAAGTCCAGGGCAGTGCCCGACGACAACGCCAGCGAACCCACCGACAGCGGCGTCGCCGCCCCGGCCTTGAGGGTCGAGCCATCGGCCATCGTCACAGCACCGCCCAGGCTGCCGCTGCCGCCAAGGGTCGCGCCGCTGGCTACCTGCACCGCTGCGCTGTTCAAGGTGCCGTTGACCAGCAAGCTGCCGGCGTTGACGTTGGTGTTGCCGGTCAAGGTGTTGTTGCCAGTCAACAGCAACGCGCCGGTGCCGGTTTTATTCAGCACGCCTGCGCCGGTAAGGTTGCCGGTGTAGGTGCCATCGGTGCCTTGCTCGAAGGTCAGGGCCGCATTGTTGGCAATCGCGCCTTGCAAGCTGTTGGTGTTGCCGGTGGTGGTGCCGCCGTTAAGGGTGGTGCCACCGCTGTAGGTGTTGGCGCCGGTCAACAGCAGCGCACCGTTGCCGTTTTTCACCAGGCTGCCGGTGCCGCTGACCACGCCGTTAAGCGCTAGTGCATTGCTGCCGACCAGGGTCAGCGGCCCACTCAGGCTGATGGCGTTGGCCAGTTGCAGGTCGGTGCTGCCATCCAGCGCCGCAGCGCCGCCGACGGTGAGCGCGCCGCTGCCCAATGCGGCGTTATTGCCCAGGGTCAGTTGCCCGGCGTTCAGGCCGGTGCCGCCACTGTAGGTGTTGGCGCCGTTGAGCGTCAGGGTTGCCGCGCCTTTTTTCAGCAGGCTGCCATTGCCGCTGATACTGCCGTTAAGCGTCAGCGCATTGCTGCCGCCGATGGCCAGTGCACCATTGAGTACCGCAGCGTTGCCGAGTGTGACGGCCGCGTTGCTGTCCAGGGTGGTGCCGTCGGCCGCCGTCAGTGCGCCACTGCCCAGCGCGCTGTTATTGCCGACTACCAGCGTGCCGCCATTGAGTGCAGTGCCGCCGGTGTAGGTGTTGGTGCCGTTAAGCACCAAGGTGCCAGTGTCGAGTTTGGCCAGGGTGCCAGCACCACCGAGCGTGACGCCCAACGTTGCGGTGGCGTTCGGGTCGACACGGATCGCCGTGTTGCCGGTGCCGCCATTCACCAGGTTGAGCACGCCCGCCGTGCCGGAGGCCAGGTTGTAGCCATCGGTGACGAACTGCATGCCGGTGAGGTTTTGCGTGCCCTCCACGGTCACGTTACCCGCCGCGCCCTGGAACACTGCAAAGCTGTTGTTCCAGTTCTGGTTGAGGGTGCCGTCAACGTTGGTCCAGTTGGTGGTGCCAGTGCCCCAGGTGCCGTTGCCGCCGTCGATGGCGCCGTTGCCGATCAGGTTGGCGCCGTCCCAGAACTGCACGGTGGTATTGGGCGCAGTCACCAGCAGGTTGACCTTGTTGCTGATGGCCGTCTGCACTTGCACATCGCCCGGAATCACACTGCCCGGCAAACTGCCAAGGGCCAGGCCATTATTGGTGAGTGCCCCGCCGTAGTTGATGATGTTGTAGACGCCGCTGCCAAAGCCGCCGATATCGGTGACGTTGAGTTTGCCGCCCAAGGTCAGATCACCGCCGACATTCAGCAGCCCGCTGCCACCGCCCACCACCGGCACGCCGAGGCCGACGTCCAGGTTGGCGTTATTACCCAGCACCAACGAGCCCACCGACAGCGTGCTGCCGGCGTTCAGGCCGATGTGCCCGCCATCAGCCACCGTCACCGCACCCGATAATGAGCCAGTACCGGCCAGCGTCGCGCCGTTGTTCACCGCCACCGTGCCACTGGCCAG
>NZ_VBVZ01000047.1 GCF_005863185.1 Pseudomonas edaphica | reverse complement strand
GGCAAGCCTGCGATGGCCATAGGTCTCTACACAACTTCTGAAGGCAGCCGATTTCTCCTGTGGCGAGCAGGCTTGTCCTGCGTTGGGCTGCGAAGCGGCCCCAGTAAAGGCACTGCAATTTTCCTGAAAGAACTCAGTGTCTGGGTTTGGGGCTGCTTCGCAGCCCAACGCAGGGCAAGCCTGCTCGCCACAATAGCCCACTGGCCGCAGGCTTCGCGTTAACCGGTTGTGTAGATACCTATGGCCATCGCAGGCTTGCCTGCTCCCACTGGTCAGCGTCTACGCGTGAACGTCAGGTCTTTGCGCGACTGCGCTTGTAGACATAGGCGATGTTTTCAATATCGAACCGGCCGTCCTGCTTACCTGGCCCATCGTCGCCAATCCCGATATCCAGCGCCAGCAGCAACTCCGGGCGGGCCAGAAGTTCCAAAGCGCTCTCTTGTGCCTGTGCCGAAAAAGTCCGGGTGCTGGGCACCATGCCGGCGGCTTCTTTCAACTCATGAATATTCACAAAACGGTCGTTTTTACCGGCGGCAAACTCGCGCAAGTGATAGGCGATGTGCCGCAATAAGTATTCGTTGCTCCAGAACGGCTGTGGGCCGACCTTATGCGGCGCATCTTCGCGGGAAGCCAGCCATTGCTTATCGCTGAGAGCGCCATACCCCTCCTGGGTGAAGGCTTGCCACATGCTTGCCGGTGTTTCGGCCACCGCATAGCCGCTGCCGGTGAACCCTTCGAGTACACCGTTGTTTGCATCCTCACCGCGAGTTTTGCCTGCCGCACTCAGAGACGCATCAATCCAGTTAAGTACTCTGGCCGCGTTGTAGGCCGCATCCGCTCTAGACTGGGGGTAAGGGTTACTGGAGGTCCAATCGCCCAATTGCCTATAGGCCATTTCAAAGTAAATATTATTTTCACGCACGGGTTGTCTCACCACTATTTCGCCGTTCACTTTACCGACCCAGTCACGACGTATTCCTCGTTGGCTGTCCAGCCATTTGAGTATGGGGTTGTCATTAATGATTTGCTCAGCGGATCGAGTATCGCCCAGGGGGCCTGGAGATTTTCCCTCGGGACAACATGCTGATTTTTCTCGCCGCGCAGCGGGTCGATGGGGCCGCGCACAGGCGTTGGCACATAGATTGGAAAGAGTTCCCCTGCGCTAAAGCCCCGTCGTTCATGTTCGTGCTGATCAATATTACCCAGAGACATTGTGTAGTGACTCCAAAAGGAAAAAGATGCCTCGCAGAATTCGGGAGGTCATTCTTAATTAACGCAGGTCAGAACTCTGGTTCCCTTACAGGGATCACCGAATGGGGCTGCATTCGTCGGCAAATGTTTCCACTGTGGTGTTGCGTAGATTCCCCGGTCTCCCCCCGACAAGCCCGCATACCAGCGGTTTTTACAGGTAAACTCCCTTCTTTTTCACCGCCCTTCTCTGTTCACGGCGGCCATTCACCTCTTGTATTTAACGGAGTTCGCCTTGCGTCTGTTCCACACCTCCGACTGGCACCTTGGCCAAAACCTGCACGGCCAGGAACGCGACTTCGAACACGCCTGTTTTCTCGACTGGCTGCTGGGCCAATTAAAAGCCGAGCAGCCGGATGCGCTGCTGATCGCCGGCGATATCTTCGACACGGTCAACCCGCCGCTCAAGGCACAGGAGCGCCTGTACGACTTCATCATCAGCGCCCACGAACAAAACCCCAAGCTGACCATTGTGATGATCGCCGGCAACCACGATTCCGGCTCGCGGATCGAGCTGCCCGCGCCGTTGATGCGCCGTTTGCGCACCCATGCATTGGGCCGCGTGCTGTGGCTGGACGACGGCCAATTGGACGCCGAGCGCCTGCTGATCCCGCTGCCCGACGCCAAAGGCAAGATCGCCGCCTGGTGCCTGGCGCTGCCGTTTTTGCGCCCGGCGGAAGTCACGGGTGCGCACTTGGGCGACGACTATCTGCGGGGCATTGGCCAGGTGCATGAATGGCTGATCGCCGCCGCCAATGCCAAACGCAAGAAAGGCCAGGCGCTGATTGCCATCAGCCATGCGCACATGGCCGGTGGTTCGGTGTCGGAAGACTCCGAACGCAGCCTGATCATTGGTAATGCCGAAGCACTGCCTGCCAGCCTGTTCGATGCCAGTGTGAGTTATGTGGCGCTGGGCCATTTGCACAAGCCGCAGCAGGTCAACGGCGAAGAGCGCATTCGCTACAGCGGCTCGCCCATTCCCTTGTCGTTTTCCGAAATCGGCTACAAGCACCAGATTCTCGATGTGACCTTCCAGGGCCAACGCCTGGTGGGCGTCGAGCCACGCCTGATCCCACGCTCGGTCAACCTGCAACGCCTGGACGCTGCGCCGCTGGCGGATATCCTCGCACAGCTCGCCGACCTGCCCGACATCGACCTGCTCGCCGAAACCCAGCGCCACCCCTGGCTGGAGGTACGCGTGCGCCTCGACGAGCCGCAGCCGGACCTGCGCCAGCAAATCGAGACTGCCCTGCAAGGCAAGGCCGTGCGCCTGGTGCGCATCGCCGCCGAATACGCAGGCAAACGCGGCAGCGACGACACGGACGAAGCCGGTCTGGTCGAACTTGACCAGCTCACGCCCCAGGAACTGTTCAGCCGCGCCTGGCACGACAACTACGGCAGTGAGGTGGATGAACAGACCATGAAGGATTTCGCCGTGCTGCTTCAGGAAGTGCAACAGGAGGGCGAACAGCCATGAAGATCCTCGCCATCCGCCTGAAAAACCTCGCCTCCCTGGCTGGCCCGTTCGAGATCGACTTTACTGCCGAGCCCCTGGCCAGCGCCGGGTTGTTCGCGATTACCGGCCCAACCGGCGCGGGTAAAAGTACCCTGCTCGATGCCTTGTGCCTGGCACTGTTTGGCGCCGTGCCACGTTTGGGCGATACCGGCCAGGCCAAAATGCCGGATGCCGACAGCGATATCTCCATCGGCGACCCACGCACGCTGATTCGCCGCGGCACCGGCGGCGGGTACGCCGAGGTGGATTTTGTCGGCGTCAACGGCCGCCGTTACCGCGCCCGCTGGGAAGCCAACCGCGCCCGCGACAAGGCCAGTGGCAAGTTGCAGAACAGCCGCCAAAGCCTGACCGACCTGGACAGCGACCAACTGCTGGCCAGCCAGAAAACCGAATACAAGACCCAGCTGGAACTGGCCCTGGGCTTGAATTTCGAGCAATTCACCCGTGCCGTATTGCTGGCGCAAAGTGAGTTCAGCGCGTTCCTCAAGGCCAACGACAATGAGCGCAGCGAACTGCTGGAAAAGCTCACCGACACCGCGCTGTACACCCAGCTCGGCCGCCGCGCCTTCGACAAGGCCAAGGATGCCCGGGACGCGCATAAACAGCTGCAAGACCAGGCCACCGGCCTGGTGCCGCTGGCGCCTGAGGCCCGCGCCGAACTTGACCAGCAGTTGGCCGAGGCGCAGCAGCACCTCAAGACCCAGCAGGCGCAACTCAAGCAGTTGGAGCTGCAACACACCTGGCTCAAGGAGCTACGTGAGTGGCAGGAGCGCCAGCTCAGTGCCACCGAACAATTGCAGCAAGCCCAACAGCTCTGGGACAGCCAAGGCCAACAGCGTCAGGACCTGAGCCGCCTGGAGCAGTTAGCGCCACAACGCCATCAGTTCGCGCGACTGGCTGAACTCGACACCCTGCTCACCCCGCTGGCGGCGCAGATTCAACAGCACATCGAGCAGCAAACCGCGCTGCAAGCACGCCAGGAGCAGGCGCAACAACAGCAGGCCGCCGCCCAGGTCGCCTTGGCTGACGCCTTGAAACACCAGGCCGACGCCGTGCCCTTGCTGCGCCAGGCGTTCGAACAGCAGAGCACCCTCGCCCATCTGAGCAAAGACCTGGCCAAACGCAGTGACGACAAGCAACAACAGGAAACCGCCTGCGCCGAAGGGCAGTCGTTGCTCAATGGCTTGCTGGAGAAACAGGCCCAGGTTGCCGGGCGCCTGCAACGCCTGGCCGCTGAGCTTGAGCGCAGCGCTGCCTTTGCACCGCTGAGCGACGCTTGGACCGCCTATCGCGACCGCCTGCAACAGCTGATGCTGATCGGCAACCGCCTGAACAAGGGCCAGGCCGAACTGCCGCAGCTTGAACACAAAGCCGCCACCGCTGCCGAAAAGTTCACCCAGCAGCGCGAGGCGTTGGACCTGCTGTACCAGGAAGCCGGCGCCGAACCGCACGCCGTCGCCGAGCAGGTCCAATTGCTCGCAAGCCTGCTGCAGGACAATCGCAAGCAGCAACGCGCCTTCGAAGACCTTACGCGCTTGTGGGACAGCCAGCAGCAGCTGGATATACAGAGCGCCGCGCTGACGCAAAAACTCGCAGACGCCCAGCAACAGCGCGAACAGTTGAACCAGACCGGCCTGCAAACCAAGGCCGAACTCACGGTGGCCGAGCAAACCCTGCCGGTGACCAAGCAACTGCTGGAACGCCAGCGGTTGGCGCGCAGTGCCAGTGTCGAAGAGTTGCGCGAGCAGTTGCAGGACGACCAGCCGTGCCCTGTGTGCGGCAGCCATGAGCATCCGTACCATCAGCCCGAAGCCTTGCTGCAAAGCCTTGGCCGCCATGATGAAAACGAAGAAGCCACGGCGCAGAAGGCCGTCGATACGCTGAAGGAAAAACTCACCGAGCTGCGTGGCGAAGTGGGCGGCTTGATCGCCCAGCAAAAGGAGTTCCTGCAACAGCAAGAGCTGTTGGCGACACAACAACAGGGCCTGGCCCCCAGCTTGCAAGCACATCCATTGTCGGCCTCGCTGTTTAATCAGGACGCCACCCAGCGCAGCGCCTGGCTGGCCCAGCAGTTGGCGCAACTCACGCAAAGCATCACTCAGGATGAGCAACGCCAAGGCGCCCTGCTCAACCTGCAACAAAATGCCGGGCGCTTGCAGCAACAACTGCAAGCGGCCCAGGACGCCAGCCAGCAAGCCCGCCAGCTGCTGGTGGACCAGCAACGCGAACTGTCCAATGACCGTGAGCGCCTGGACGAAGAACTGCAGGCCTTCGCCGGCCTGCTACCGGCCGACACCCTCGACGGTTTGCGCCGTGAACCGGCAGCGACCTTTATGCAGCTGGACCAGCACGTCAGCCAGCGCCTGGAACAGCTGGGCCATCAGCGTGATGAGTTGGCTGAACAGCAAGAACGCCAGCAGGCCATCGAAAAAGAGCAGACCCATCAGCAGCATCGCCAGCAGCAGGTGGAAGCCTTGCAACAGCAAGTCACCGAGCTGACCACCCAGCAACAGGCCGCCCAGGCAATACTCACCGCCTTGCTCGGCGAGCACACCAGTGCCCAACAGTGGCAACACCGGCTGGATGAGGCCGTGGCGCAAGCTCGCCGAAGCGAGACAGACGCCAACCAACAGCTGCAAGAGCTGCGCGATGCCCTGATCCAATTGGCTGCCGACCTCAAGGCCCAGCAGGAACGCGTACAGGCGCTGACCGCCGAGCAGCAGACCCTCGATGCGCGCCTGGGCGAATGGCGCGCGCTGCACCCGCAACTGGATAACGACGGTCTTACGCGTTTGCTGGCCTTTGATGACAGCCAAGTCAGCGCCTTGCGCCAGCAGTTGCAGCACAGCGAAAAAGCCGTCGAGCAAGCCAAGGTGTTGTTGCAGGAGCGCGAACAGCGCCTGGCCGAACACCAGGCCTTGCACAATGGCAACCTGGACGCCGAACAGCTGGACAGCAGTCTCGCCGCGCTTAATCAGCAATTGGCCGAGGGCGACAGCCGCTGCGCCGAATTGCGTGCGCGTCAGTCCGAAGACCAACGTCGCCAGGACGCCAACCATGTCCTGGGCGAGCATATCGCCAAGGCTTATGACGAGTGGCAGCGCTGGGCACGCCTGAATGCGCTGATCGGCTCGGCCACCGGCGACACGTTCCGCAAGATCGCCCAGGCCTACAACCTCGACTTGCTGGTACACCACGCCAACGTGCAGTTGCGCCAACTGGTGCGCCGCTATCGCCTCAAGCGCGGCGGCAGCATGTTGGGGCTGTTGGTGATGGACACCGAGATGGGCGACGAATTGCGCTCGGTGCATTCGCTGTCGGGTGGCGAGACGTTCCTGGTGTCGCTGGCGTTGGCGTTGGGGCTGGCGTCGATGGCGTCCAGCACCTTGAAGATCGAGTCGCTGTTTATCGACGAAGGTTTTGGCAGCCTGGACCCCGAATCGCTGCAATTGGCGATGGACGCGCTGGACGGCTTGCAAGCCCAGGGCCGCAAGGTGGCAGTGATCTCCCACGTACAGGAAATGCATGAGCGCATCCCGGTGCAGATCCAGGTCAAGCGCCAGGGCAATGGTTTGAGCACGCTGGAGGTCAAGTGAGCGAGGCGCTGCTGTATTCGTTTCGGCGCTGCCCGTACGCGATGCGGGCGCGCCTGGCCGTGCGCTATTCGGGCCTGCCCGTGCAGATCATCGAAGTGAGCCTCAAGGCCAAGCCGGCCGAGATGCTGGCACTGTCGCCCAAGGGCACGGTGCCGGTGCTTTGCGTGGGCGGCCAGGTGATCGAGGAAAGCCTGGACATCATGCATTGGGCGCTGGCGCAGCACGATCCTGATGATTGGTTGCTACAGGGCGACCCGAGGGTTCAGGAACTGATCGCTGAGAACGACCAGGTGTTCAAACATCATTTGAATCGATACAAGTACGCCGAGCGCTACCCCGAGCAGCCGATGGAACATTATCGGGCCGAGGGCGAGGTGTTTTTGCAGAAGCTGGAAGCGTTGCTGGCGAGGAATGATTACTTGCTGGCCGAACATTTGAGCCTGGCCGATATGGCACTGGCGCCGTTTGTGCGCCAGTTTGCGCATGTCGACCGCGAGTGGTTTGCTTGTACCCCGTATCACCGGTTACAGACCTGGCTACAGCGCTTTCTGGAATCGCCGCTGTTTGTGGCGGTCATGGCAAAACCCTGAGGTCCACACAATCAAATGTGGGAGCTGGCTTGCCTGCGATGCCGACGACTCGGTGTAACTGATCCACCGCATCGATTTCATCGCAGGCAAGCCAGCTCCCACATTTGACCGTCGCTTGGCTCAAGCTCAGTGCTGGGCTTTGTGATCCAGTGCGGCATAGAAGTTGGCGCTTTGTTGCAGGTATTTCTGGGTGTAGGCGGTGGTGGTGGATTTTTTGCCGGTGACTTCCACGCTGGCGGCAGCAGGCAATGCCACGGTGGCGGAAACAGCGGAAGCAGCGATGATGGAGAAGAGGTTCAAGTTCATGGCGGTAACCCTTGTGTTCGTTTGGTTAGGTGGCCAGGGAAGGCCTTGGAACCAAACTTACGCCCGAGGGTTAAACCTTAGAAATGCTTTGAAACAGTAGCCGCTATTAATAGAATTAATACAAAGGGTCAGGCCCCGCACTGCGGGGCCTGTGGCTTATTGACGCACCAGGAACTTGAGGTCGCTGGGCGCATCGATCGACTGTTTCTGCACGGTTTTACCCAGCAGGCCGGTCTTGGGGTCGCGTTCGACCACCACGATTTCATTGCTTTTCTGGTTGGCGATCAGCAAAAACTTGCCGCTCGGGTCCAGGCTGAACTCGCGCGGGTGGTCACCTTCTACCGAACGGCGCTGCAGTTCCTTGAGGTGCGCGGTGGCCGGGTCGATGCTGAACACCAGCACCTGGTTGGCCGTGCCACGGTTGCTCACGTACAGGAATTTGCCGTCGCTTGAGGCGTGTACGGCCGCACCGGCCTTGTCGGAAACCGGCTGCCCGGCGGCAAAATCGACCAACTGGGTCTGGCTGAGCTTGCCGTCGTTGTAATCGAACACAGCCACCTGAGCGCTCATTTCAGTGGTCAGCCAGGCATGCTTGCCATCGGCGCTGAACAACAGGTGACGCGGGCCGCTGCCCGGTGGCAATTGCACAAAGGCGGGGTCGGCCGGGGTCAAGGGCAGTTCGTGGTTGGCCTTGGGATCGTAGTGGTAGGCAAACACCTTGTCGGCGCCAAGGTCCTGTACAAACACATACTTGCCATCCGGCGACGACACTACCGAGTGGACGTGGTTGGAGGCCTGACGCTCCGGGTTCACGCGGCTGGCCGGGTGCCCGCTCAACTGCACCGGCGCCGACAGCTTGCCGTTGGCGTCAACCGGCAGCACGGCCAGGCTGCCGCCCGGGTCTTCCAGCACCGAATAGTTGGCGACGAACAGGTAACGGCCATCAGCGGCCAGGCTGGAATGGGTCGGTTCGTTGCCCAGGCTCTGCACCTGGTTGATCAGGCTGAGCTGATGATTCTGCGGGTCGATGCTGTAGCTGCTGATGCGGCCGACCGGATCTTTTTGCCCTGGGCCGTTCTCGTTGACCACAAACAGGTGCTTGCGGTCTTTGGAAATCGTCAGCCACGAGGGGTTGGCCGCTTTGGCCGCCAGCACGGGTTTGCCGCTGAATTGGCCGGTGCGGCTGTCAAATTGCAGGCGGTAAATACCTTCGCTGGTGCCGGCGGTGTAGCTGCCGACCAACAGTTCATAGGTGTCGGCCGGCGCGGCTTGCACTGACATCGCACCGACACTGCCCGCCATCAACAGGGGCCAGAATTTACGCATCATCATCCGCTTCGTCCTCGTCGTTATTGTTGCCGGTGACGCCGTTCATGCAGACCAGGCGATGCTCGCCCGAGTCACCGGTAAGGGTCCAGCTTTGCAAGGTGGGATCAAACACTGCTGCTTTGACTTGCTCCAGGCTGAAGCTCCAGCGCTTTTCGGCGCGATCGTCCATGCAAATGATCAACAGTTTCTGGTCATCCAGGCTGAAATCAAAGGTGTGCAGCCCATCGATTTCAACCATCTGGCAGTCTTCAAAAGCATGCAGCAAGGTAGCGGTGTCGGCAGTCATAGACATCAATCATCAAGGGGAAAGCGCTCATGATAGGGCAAATTACTGCATCAGCCTAAAACCCTGCCTCAAACACACCAACGCGCACCATGCAGTACCCAGATACCGCTCCTTTACCACGAGATCGACGTTAACTCGCCATGACACCTGTGATGTTCGATTAACCAATCGTGGAGACCTCAAAAAATGCTACCACCGTCCATCAACGAGCCGCCTGCCAGCGATGTGATGCTCGCGCAATGCCCAAGCATGGGCGCTACCGTCAGCGCGCAGTTCGCAGACCGCCCCAGGCTTGAAGCCGTCGTAGAGCAAATGTTGGCGACAACCCTTACGCAAAAATACCCGGGCATGGCGCTGGACCTTTCCCGCACCCAACTGGCGACGCCCCAGGCCGATGGGCGCTATACCTTCGAGCGACTCACGACAAAAGCGCTGGACTATCTGGCCGATGGGGCCGCCTTGGACTTTAGTGCGGTAGGCTCGCACGCCTTTTTCCTCACTGAGCAGGCACCCACGCCCATCACCACCCCCGCCGGTGACGCGCTGGACATGATGCAGGTCGAGGCACTGATTGGCGAACTGGCCTGGTCGCTGCCGATCGGCCTGCAAGATGCCTTGACGGCCTATTGGAACCCGGCCGGCGAGCTACCCAGCCGTTGGAGTTTACTCAGTGAGAGTTTGGTGCAAGCGCTGCAGATTTCAGTGCTGACCCAGCCAGGCTTGAGCGATATTGAGCGCGAAACGGTACAACAGGTCATTGACTTCCCTGACAGTTATCCGCGTCAGCAAAATAACGACAGCAACACCCTTGTCTACGAACTGGAAACCTACCTGAACAGCGCCAGCGGCAACTCGGTTTTATTCGCCCCCGAGCTGTTGCTGGAGCGTACCGTCAATACGCATACGGTCGTTCTGTTATGCCATCCGGGTGGAAAAATCGAAACATTTAGCTCAATGGATGCCTTTAACCAGCATTGGGGCAGCGCCCTCACCGCTCAATACAGCGTCGATTCGCTGAGCTGCAAACGTTACGAGGTTTATGGCGATGCGTTCGGGCATCAAGCCGAACTGATCCTGAATCAACAATTACTCAACATTGAAGCCGTGAAACTGCCCTGCTCCTTCGGGAAGGCTAAGCTGCAAGCGCTTTACCATGAACTCAGTGACCCGACGCCCTGCTTTGCCAACACGACCCAAGTCCAGGCACAGTTTCAGAACGTGCTGAGCCCGCAACTGCCAGACTGGCTCCAAAACGCCTCGCACATCCCCAAAAAAAACTACTCCCGCTACAGTTTGGGGTTGGCGAACAGTAAGCGGCTCAGCAGGGGCCATACCTTTCTCAGCGGCATTACGGACATCAACGCCTTCACCACCGCCGCCTTGTCAAAGGCGCTCGACGCCGAGCAGCAAAGCCTGCCCGCGAGCGACGAAGAGGCTGCGCTACCCGAGACCTATGCGCCCGACAAAGTGCTTGTCACGGTGACCCCTGCTGCTGACGCTGAAGACACCGCACAGGGCATTTCCACTGAGTCGATGAGCCTGACAGACCTGGTGATCACCTGCCTGAAAGGCCGCCCTGCTGGCGCCTTTACCCTGGCGCACCGTGACGGCCTGACCCTGCCTGGATGGTTGACGGCGGACTTCATCACCCGCAACGGCGGGCTAATTGAGAGACTCGACATCGGCAAGGCTTATTCCGACTACCTCGAAACACAGTTATTGAATCACACGCCAGAGTCTTTCGCGCGCAAGCGCCAGCTCGTCGCCCAGCTATGTTATCAACTACCGTTGCAGGCGCTGGAGTTGCATCTGAAACAACCGAGCAGTGTCAGCGCACTGGCCGCCGGATACGTTGCCACGCTGCTGCAGCACAACGCCAACGAAGCCTCCATTGGCAGCAAAGGCTTCGTCGACACCCCATCGGTGATCATTCAACCGTTGGCACTGTTGCGCGCAGCGCAAGCGGAACCTGACGTCGTCAGCGCTATGTTCATCATCGAAGCGCAGGACAAGAGCAAAGGCCCCCATCTGCTTTACCGCCCCTTTTATGCACACGCCTTATGTGAGTTCGCCACACGCGACGCGCTGCTGAATGCTATCTCGCAGCCAGGAGAACTGCACGACAGTGTGCTGGGCTGGATGTCCGATGAAGCCCGGGCTGTCTATGACAACGGTGGCCTCCTGGCACCCCATCCCCTGGATGTTGGCCTGAATGCCGAGTCTGTACCCGATTCACCCCTACCCACGGCACAACTGGCCGATCAACGCGAGGTCGACAAATCGCTGACAAGCATGAACTTCTCCAGCGCCCAGTCCTTCCTCTACTTCTACATCGTAGAGGCGCTGACCAATGTGGGAGGTGATGGCGCGCCGCTGAATAAAACAAAACGCTGGGCAGCATTGCTGGAAATGGGCGGCGGCCCGTTTGATGCGTTACTGCAGCCGCAACAGCGAGCACCGGTTTTGCTGACCGCCTGGCTAGGCACACTGGTGAATCAATTAACGCCTGATCTGCCTGCACTCAATAGCAATGACCCCATCACACGCGAAGTGGCCATAGCCGACATGACACTCAACCTGGCTATCCTGCTCGCTGAAAGCATGCCGGTTGCCTCGACCACCGAGCCTGTGGACGCCACGCTCAAAGACCAGGCGTTACGCCCGCCCGCGCCGCGTCAATCCCAAGAGGGACGGCAGCTCTCCAGCAACGTGGTACTGACGGAAAACGTCATTGGCTACTACTACGGAGCCAACAAAAAGCTCGATTCAGCACTGGAATTTGGATACACCTTTTTCCAAAACAGAATGCCGTACGGGCATTGGGCGAACGTCACCAGCTTTTTCGGCTTTGCCTGTTTTGAAGCGCTGCCTGAAGCTTCGTCTGACGGCCCGTACCGAGGGCTCTACCGGATCGACAACGCCTGGCACTTGAACGTCTATGGGATTCTTTTCAAGGTCATCATGCTCGACGACGAGCGTGTGGCGATCGTTCGCGCCAGTTCAGGCACCCGCGGACCTCGCGTAAAAGTCGACGAGCAAGGCAATTGGTCGTTCGATATGAGCCTACGCGTAAAAGGCGGTAGCGTGCTCAAGCGCCTGGCCACCGAACGCACCCGCAGAGCCCAAATCCCGCCAGCCGTGGCAGGCCTGTAGCGTGCAAAACAAGGCACGGCTTCGCCATCGGTGGGCACACAGTAAAACGCCCGACGGGTCAGGTCGGGCGTTTGTTTCCAAATTGCCTGTGGTCAAGCATGCTCAGTGCGCAAACAATGAATTGCCCTTCTGCCCCGCCAGCCTCTCGGGTTTGATCAGGAACCGCGCCAGTGCCGGCAACAGCCACAGCGCACCGAACATGTTCCAGAGCAGCATGAAGGTCAGCATCAGGCCCATGTCGGCCTGGAACTTGATAGCCGAGAAGATCCAGGTGCACACACCGATGGCCAGGCACAGGCCGGTGAACAGCACGGCTTTACCGGTGGACTTGAGCGTCTGGTAGTAGGCCTCTTGCAACGGCAGGCCGGCGCGCAGGAAGCTTTCCAGGCGGCTGTAGATGTAAATGCCGTAGTCCACGCCAATCCCCACGCCCAGCGCCACCACCGGCAAGGTTGCGACCTTGACCCCGATGCCCATGAACGCCATCAGGGCATTGCCCAGCACTGAGGTCAGCACCAGCGGCAACACGATGCACAGGGTCGCCGCCCAGGAGCGGAAGGTGATCATGCACATGGTGGCCACGCACAGGTACACCAGAATCAGGATGGTCAGCTCCGACTCCTTGATCACCTCGTTAGTGGCAGCTTCGATCCCGGCGTTACCGGCGGCGAGGATAAATTCCAGGCCGTCCTTGTTGTTTTCCCTGGCGAAGTCCTGCACCGCATGCACGGCGCGGTCGAGGGTTTCGGCCTTGTGGTCGTTGAGGAACACCAGCACCGGCGCCAGTGAGCAATTGTTGTTGTACAGGCCGTCGGCGCGGGCAATGGAGTTGTTCAGTACGTCGGGGTTACGCGACAGGGTTTCCCATTTGAGGTTGCCCTCGTTCATGCCCTTGATCATCTGCTTGGACACGGTCACCAGCGAGATCGCCGACTGGACGCCCTCGGTGTTCTGCATCTTCCACATCAACTGGTCGATGGGCGCCATGGCTTCATAACGCGAGCAGCCTTCGGCCTTGGTCTTGACCATCACCACCAGCACATCGGAGCTGGTGGAGTAGTTACTGATGATAAAGTTGTTGTCTTTGTTGTAGCGCGAGTCCGGGCGCAGTTCCGGCGCGCCCTGGTCGAGGTCGCCGATCTTGAGGTTCTGGCTGTACCAGAGGCCGCCGCCGAAGGCGACCAGCGCGAGCAGGATCGAGACTGGCGCGACTTTCGCGCTGGCGAATTTGGACAGCAGGCGCCAGAACGGGTGTTCGCGGTGCGCGTCCTTCTTGCTCTTGGCGATCGCGCGCTTGCTGATGCCGACATAGGAGATCGCCACCGGCAGCAGGATCAGGTTGGTGAATACGATCACCGCCACGCCGATGGACGCGCCGATGGCCAGTTCACGGATCACGCCGATGTCGATGATCAGCAGCGTGATAAAGCCCACGGCGTCGGCGAGGATCGCAATCATGCCGGGCAGGAACAGTTGCCGGAACGTGCGCCGTGCCGCGGTCAGGGCGTTATCTGCCTCGCTGGATTGCAGGGCGATGCCGTTGATCTTCTGCACGCCATGGGAAATACCGATGGCAAAGATCAGGAACGGCACCAGCATCGAATAGGGATCCAGGCCGAAGCCGAAAAAGTGCATCAGCCCCAATTGCCAGATAACCGCCACCAGCGTGGTACTCAACACCGCGACAGTACTGCGCAGGCAGTTGGTGAACCACAGCAACAGGATCAAGGTGATCACAAACGCGATGCCGAAGAACATCACCACCATTACCAGGCCGTCGATCAGGTCACCGACCTTCTTGGCGAAACCGACGATATGGATCTTGACGTTGGGGTTCTGGGCTTCGAACTTGTCGCGGATCTTGTCTTCGAGTTCATGGGAGAACTTGCGGTAGTCCAGGGCCAGCAACTTGCCTTGGTCCTGCGGGTCCGGGTAGGACTCCAGCAAAGGAATATCGACGATACTCGACTTGAAATCGTTGGCCACCAGACGCCCGACCTGGCCGGACTTGAGCACGTTGTTGCGCAGTTGGTCGAGGCTTTGCGGCGAGCCGTTGTAGCTTTGCGGGATTACTTCACCGCCGGCAAAACCCTCTTCGGTGACTTCGGTCCAGCGCACGCTGGGGCTCCACAGCGACTTGAGGCCCGAGCGGTCAACGCCGGAGATGTAGAACACCTCGTCGTTGATCTGCCTCAGCGTCTCCATGTACTCCTTCGAGAAGATGTCGCCATCCTTGGCCTCCACCGAGATGCGCACCGTGTTGCCCAGGTTCGCCAGGTCGTTACGGTGCTCCATCATCTTTTCGATGAAGGGGTGCTTGAGGGGGATCATCTTTTCAAAGCTGGTGGACGGGCGGATCAAGGTCGCCTGCCAGAACAGGAAAATACTCACCAGCAGGCAGATAACGATCACTGCCGGGCGGTTGTTGAAGATCAGGCGCTCAAGAAAGGTCGCTTTATCGTTGTGATGACTGCTCATTCTTTCCCCGCCTTCTTATTGTTTTTCGAGTTCAGCGCCGGTTGGCTTGGCAACACGAACGCCGCCCTGCCCCGCCAGAATCAAGTTGCCATTGCCCGCCGCCGTGACCGAGGAGAGCGAAATGCGGTCCGGGCGGTTGAATACGCTGAAGGTCTGGCCGTCGTCGTGGCTGATCACCACGCTGCCGCCGTTGCCGACCACCACGATGGCGCCGTCATCGAGCAACGTCGCCCCCGACAAGCCAAACTCCAGGGCACCACGCGCCGCATTCAACGCCACTGGCTCCCACGTGCTGCCAAAATCGGTGGAGCGGTAGAGATTGCCGCGCAGGCCATACGCCAACAGGGTCTGCGGCTGGGCGGTGCCGATCACTCCGAACAGCGAGCCCTCATAGGGGCCTTCGAGTTTTTCCCAGGTCTGGCCGTCGTCGCTGGAGCGGAACATGCTGCCCTGCTCGCCGACGATAAACAGCCCGGCACCCTTGATAGCGGCGATGGCATTGAGGTGGAACTGGTCTTCGTTGTCGAGGCGATCACTCACGTCGTCCCAGGTTTTGCCGCCGTCGGTGGTTTCGATCAGCGCACCGTAGGCGCCCACGGCCAGGCCATGCTCGGCATCCTTGAACCACACGTCGAGCAATGGCGCTTCGCGCTTGAGGTCCTGGTATTGCTGAGCCCAGGTGGCGCCACCGTCGGTGCTGGCCAGGATCTGCGCGTCATGGCCCACCGCCCAACCGTGTTTGTCGTCAACGAAATACACCGCCGTGAGCAGTTGCCGGGTCGGCACTTTGGCTTGGGTCCAGGTGTTGCCCTGGTCATCGGAATAAAGGATGTGCCCGCGATCGCCGACCGCCACCAGGCGCTTGCCGGCATGCACGACATCGATCATCAGGCCTTTGGCGGCCTTGGGAGACTCAATTGCAAATACCGGCTGTGCGCTGCTGGTGTCGCCGGTTGCCAGCGCGGGTGTCGACAACGCCCCAAGCAGCGAGAGCGCTGTGGCCAGCATCGCAACCCTGCGTGCGGCGCGCGGGCGGCAAACAGCCCAACCCATGACAGGCTCACTCATAGACCTTTCTCCCCATTTATTATTGTTAGGTGGTCTCGCCTTCCCGGGCTCTGAAACCTGCAATCTAGAGCGCCTGGAGGAAGCAGGGGCCATCCTATCGGGCTTTGGAATCGTCTGACAATCGGCGCTACGTTATCTTTTGTTAACTGACGGGTTTTGGCGCTGGCCTGAATATGCCTGCATTACCCAGGCTGATTAATGAATTTTTATTCCATCTATTGAATTATGTGAATTTTTATTCCATTAATAGCCTTCCTGACAACAATAATCCAAAGGACCACGGCGATGCGTGAACTCGGAATCGGCTTGATCGGCACAGGCTTTATGGGGCGCGCCCATGCGCTGGCGTTCAACAATGCCCGCGCGGTATTCGAACTGCCGGTACACCTCAAGCTGGCGGCGCTGGCCGATGCCGACACCGAACGCGCCCAACGTTGCGCCACGGCCTGGGGCTTTGCCCAGGCCCACGGTGACTGGCAGGCGCTGGTCAACGACCCTAATGTCGATGTGGTGGCCATCACCACGCCCAATCACTTGCACTACCCCATGGCCATGGCGGCCATTGCGGCGGGCAAGGCGGTGTATTGCGAAAAACCCCTGGCGGTCAGCCTGGAACAGGCCGACGCCATGCGCCGTGCCGCAAGTGCTGCCGGCGTGGTCACCCGGGTCGGTTACAACTACCAGCACAACCCGATGATTGGCCTGGCCAGGCAGATGATTGTCGACGGCGAACTGGGCGAGATCATCAGCTTCCAGGGCGAGTTCAGCGAAGACTTCATGGCCGACCCGGCCTCGCCGTGGTCATGGCGCTGTGAAGTGGAACATGCCGGTGGCGCGCTGGCGGATCTGGGCAGCCATCTGCTGTCGATGGCGCGCTATCTGGTGGGCGACGTGGTGAGCGTGTGTGCCGACACACACACCGTGCATGCCCAACGCCCTGCCGTCAAAGGCAGCAACGCGCTCAAACCCATTGCAGTGGATGACCAAGTGCATGCACTGCTGCGTTTCGCCAATGGCGCCCGTGGCACCGTTAGCAGCAGTTGGCTCAAGCAGGGCTACAAGAACCACCTGAGTTTTGAAATCAGCGGCACTCGCGGCACGTTGGCGTTCGATCAGGAACGCTTGAATGAACTGCGCGTATGCCGCGCCGGCCAGGACGGTTTCCAGCGTGTGCTCGCCGGGCCCGCCCTGACCGGCTATGCCGCATTCAGCCCGGCTGCCGGGCATCAACTGGGTTACAACGAATTGAAGACCCTGGAAGTGCAGGAGCTGGTCATGGCGTTGGCGGGGCAAGGTGCAGCGGGCACTGACTTTGAAGCCGCCTGGGCGGTCGAGCAGCTGGCAACGGCGATTCGCCTGGCCGCCCGTGAGGAGCGCTGGGTCGACGTAGGTGAGGTCTGATCAAGGGGAGCGGCGTGCTCCCCCGTGTGCTCAATTCAGATAACGAACCGCGCGACCATCCCATTCAGATCCACCGCCAGGCGCGACAGTTCATGGCTGGCCGCGCTGGTCTGGTTGGCACCCGCCGCCGACTGAGTCGCCAAGTCGCGGATGTTGACGAGGTTGCGACCCACTTCACGGGACACTTGGGCCTGCTCTTCCGAGGCGCTGGCGATGACCAGGTTGCGCTCGTTGATCAAGCTGATCGACTGGGTGATCTGCTCCAGGGCCACACCGGCCGCGCGGGCCAGCTCCAGGGTGGTCTGGGTGCGTTGGTTGCTCTGTTGCATTGATTGCACGGCTTCACCGGTACCGCTCTGGATGCCGGCGACCATCTTTTCAATTTCCTGAGTCGATTGCGCCGTGCGGTGCGCCAAGGCGCGGACTTCGTCGGCCACCACCGCAAACCCACGCCCGGCTTCACCGGCGCGCGCGGCTTCAATCGCTGCGTTAAGCGCCAGCAGGTTGGTCTGTTCGGCAATCGCGCGGATCACGTCGAGCACCTTGCCGATATCACGGCCCTGGGTTGCCAGGCCTTCAATCATCAACGCAGTGTTTTGCACGTCCTGGGTCATGGTCTGGATTGCACCGACGGTTTCCACCACGCGGTCACGCCCTTCCCGCGCCGCCTGGTTGGACTGGCTGGAAGCTTCGGAGGTGGACACCGCATTGCGCGCCACTTCTTCGACGGCGGCGGTCATCTCGTTGACGGCCGTGGCGGCCTGGTCGATTTCGTTGTTTTGCTGTTGCAGGCCTTTGGAGGCTTCTTCGGTGACCGCACTGAGCTCTTCGGCGGCAGACGCCAGTTGCGTGGCCGAGCCGGCGATATGCTGGATAGTCTGGCGCAGGTTGGTTTGCATCGCCGACAAGGCGCCCAGCAGGCGCGCAGGCTCGTCCTTGCCGGCATCTTCGATAACTTTGGTGAGGTTGCCACCGGCAATGGTTTCGGCCACTTCCAACGCTTTGCGCAGCGGCGTGACGATGCTGCGGGTCAGCAGCCAGGCGAGCAGTACCGTCATGAGCGCCGCCGCGACGGCCACAATGACGATGCCCGTCACCGCCTGCTGGTAGCTGCCTTCAGCTTCCCGGCCGGCCGTGTCGGCATCGGCACTGTTGATGGCGATCAGTTTGTTCAGTTGCTCGCCCATCAGGTCGGTGCCGTCCTTGATGCGCGTATTGATGAGGGTGCGCATGTCCTCGACTTTATTCTGCTGGGACAACGACATCATTTCAGCCTGGGCGGCCAGATAGCTGTCGAGCGTGGCGGTGAAAGACTTGTATAAAGCAGCCTCATCAGCACCCGCCGGCAAAACGGCATAGGCGCTCTGGGCCTGCTTGACCTTGTCGACCAGCACGGCCACGCGGGTTTTGGCCTCTTCGAGCGCGGCCGGCTCGCGGTTGATCAAGATGCGGAACGAGAGAATGCGCAAGCGCAGTACGTTCTCGGTCATGTTGCCGAGGAACTTCACGCTGGGTAACTGGTTGGTCCCCATATCCACTGAGGCCTGGCGGATCGTACCCATGCGGTTGACCGCAAACACGCCAAGAATCACAACGAGCAATGCAATGAACGCAAAACCGAGAAAAGCGCGAGGTGCAATATTCAGATTACGAAGGGACATAGCGGTGCTCTCAAGAAGTAGTGTTGGCGCGCATCCCTGCCGCGACACAATCCGTTAGCGGCAACGCGCGTCTCGGACCGTCAGGCGCCACTGTTTTAATTGGTGTGTGGGCCTATTCAGGCTATCGGCAGGCTTGAGAAATTAATCGGCACATTTCGAAATATTTTTTCACACTTCTGACAGCCGACACTTTCTGGCATCCTGCGCCTCCATTTTCTGACCCGAGCCTGCACTTTGTCTGACGCTCAAGCTCCCCGCCCCCGCTATAAATCCGACCTGATCTACGGCCTGGAAGACCGCCCGCACTTCACCGCGGCGATTTTTGCCGCGCTGCAACATGTGCTGGCCAGCTTCGTCGGCATCATTACGC
>NZ_VBVZ01000479.1 GCF_005863185.1 Pseudomonas edaphica | reverse complement strand
TCGCAGGCAAGCCAGCTCCCACAGTTGATTGGTGTTGATCCACCTGACTAGGCCAGCGGACCACCGCGACCTCAAAGCCACTGCAATCTAACTGAAGCACCTCGGTCCATGTGGGAGCTGGCTTGCCACAGTTGATCGCTGTTGAACCACCTGACCTGGCCAGCGGACCACCGCACGCACACTACTTGAATAGGAGCATTACCCCTATGAGCGTGCACGAACTCAAACGTCCGCAGGCGCTGGAATGGCCTGCCGAACTGCTCGGCAACCTGCCCAAAGCCCTGGAGCATTTGCAGCACTGGGCGCAGCTCACCCCGCTGCACATCGCCCTGCGTCACAAGCGCCAGGGGCAGTGGTATGCCTGGCGCTGGATCGACGTGTTGCGCGACGTCGAGCGCCTGGCCGATGGTTTGCGCCAGCAAGGTTTCAGCGCGCAATCACGCTTGGCCTTAAGCGGCACGTTCGAGCCTGACCTGCTGCTGTTGGCGCTGGCCGCGCAGTCTGCCGGCGGGCAGGTGCTGACCCTGGCCGATGACCTGGAGCCAGAAGCCCTGTACCAACAGCTATGGCGCATTCACCCCAGCCATTCGTATGCCCAGGGGCGGCAGCAGGTGCGGCACTGGCAGTCTGCCAATCTGTTGGATTTCACCCAATTGCTCGGCCCGGCAGACCCGGCGCAACACCTGCAGCGCTGGTGGCAACCGAGCGGTGAAACCGTGTTGTGGAGCGAGGAGGGCACCCACTGGCAAGGCGGCCTGGCGGTAGTCCTGGAGCAATGGTTGAACAGCGGCCACGGCCTGGCTTTCCCGGAAAGCCCGGCCTCGGCCCGACGTGATCGCGGTGAGGTCGCGCCGACCGGCCTGCTGCTGTCCCCCGAGCGTTTACAGCACCTGGCCGACGATATCGAAAGCCGCCTGGCGCCCCACGGCACCTGGCGCCGACGCGTGTGTGAGTGGGCCATCGCTCACCCGCAAAGTGGCCTGCGGCGCCTGTTGAAAAATCGTGTACGCAGGCTGCTGGGCTTCCAACGGTTGACCTATATCTGGCAGCCAGCCAGCGCGCAAAAAACCAGCCGCGATCCAGCATGGCTGGCTGAATTCAAACGGGACATCGCATGAGCCAGACCATTCTCCAGGTGCGCGAGATCTCGCTGTCGTTCAAAGGCGTCAAGGCCATCAATGCCTTGTCCTTTGAGGTGCAGCGCGGCGAAATCTGTGCGCTGATCGGCCCCAACGGCGCCGGTAAAAGTTCGCTGCTCAATGTGCTTAACGGCGTGTACCGCTTCGATGCCGGTGAGATTGTGTTTGAGCAACAACACTTGCACCGCATCGACCCTTTGGGTGCGGCGCGTCGAGGTATCGGGCGTACTTTTCAGAACAACGCACTGTTCAAGAAAATGAGCGTGCTCGACAACATCCTTACCGGCCTGTCGCGGCATATGCGCACCAGCTTTATCGAGCAAGCCCTGGGCTTGCCCCGCGCCCGCCGTGAGGCCGAAGCCTTTCGCCTGCGCGGCCAAGGCATCCTCGAATTCCTCGAACTGCAAGCGCACCGCGATGTGCTGGTGGGCAACCTCTCTTACGGTTTGCAAAAGCGCGTAGAGCTGGGCCGTGCCTTGATCGCCGGCCCCAGCCTGTTGCTGCTGGACGAGCCCATGGCCGGCATGAACGCCGAGGAAAAACAGGAAATGGCGCGCTTTGTCGCCGACGTCAACCGCGACCTCGGCACCACCGTGGTGTTGATCGAACACGACATCGGCGTGGTGATGGGCCTGTCCGACCATGTGGTGGTGCTCGACTACGGACGCAAAGTCGGCGACGGCACACCTGCGCAGGTGCAGGCCGACCCCGAGGTGATCGCGGCGTACCTGGGAGTTGCACACTGATGACGTTCTTCTTTGAAACCCTGCTCGGCGGCCTGCTCGCCGGCACCATGTATTCGCTGGTCGCCATCGGTTTCGTGCTGATCTACAAGGCCAGCGGCGTGTTCAATTTCGCCCAGGGCTCGATGCTGCTGTTTGCCGCGCTGACCTTTGTCAGCCTGCATGACCAGGGCGTGCCCTTTGCCCTGGCGTTGCTGCTGACGGTAATCGTGATGATCATCGGCGCCTTGCTCATCGAGCGGCTGGTACTGCGCCCGCTGGTGAACCGCTCGCAGATCACCCTGTTCATGGCCACCTTGGGCCTTTCGTTCATCATCGAAGGCCTGGCCCAAGGGCTGATGGGCTCGCAGGTGCGTGCGCTGGACTTGGGCATCGACGACGTGCCGCTGTTTGTCGGCCCGTTGATGCTCAGCCAGTTTGATTTGATCGCCGCGGCGGCTGCCGTTGTGCTGGTAACCGTGCTGGCGTTGCTGTTCAACAAGACTCGCATCGGTGTGTCGTTGCGCGCCGTGGCGGATGACACCACGGCGGCGCTGTCCATCGGCATCAACCTCAACCGTATCTGGCAGATCGTCTGGGCCGTGGCCGGCATTGTCGGGCTGGTGGCCGGGCTGCTGTGGGGCGCGCGCCAGGGCGTGCAGTTTTCCCTTTCGCTGGTGGTGCTCAAGGCCTTGCCGGTGTTGATCATCGGCGGCTTTACCTCGATTGGCGGGGCGATTGTCGGCGGGCTGATTGTCGGCGCGGCGGAGAACCTCGCCGAGGTGTATGTCGGCCCCCTGATCGGTGGCGGTATCACGCCGTGGTTCGCTTATGTATTGGCCCTGGCCTTCCTGTATATCCGTCCCGCCGGCCTGTTCGGCGAGCGCGCCATCGAGCGAGTCTGAAACCATGTCGATACCCGTTGTTCAAGAAACCGCGCCGTTATTACTGATTCAGCGGCGTTTGCCCTGGGGCCTGATCGGCTTATTGGCCGTGGCCTTTATCGGGGTGCCGCTGTGGGGCAATGACTATTGGCTCAATGCGATCCTGATCCCGTTTCTGGTGCTGTCGCTGGCCGGTCTGGGCCTGAATCTGCTCACCGGCTATACCGGGCAAACCTCAGTGGGCGCGGCGGGTTTCATGGCCGTTGGCGCGTTTGCCACCTACGGTTTTCTGCTGCGTCTGCCCGAGCTGGGCCTGCCGGTGGCGCTGCTCGGCGGTGGGGTGATCAGCGCGCTGGTTGGGCTGCTGTTTGGTTTGCCCAGCTCGCGGATCAAAGGCTTCTACTTGATGGTCACCACGCTGGCGGCGCAGTTCTTTTTGGAGTGGCTGTTCGTCAAATTCCCCTGGTTCTACAACTACGGCTCCTCCGGGACCATTTCGGCGCCGAAGCTTTCGCTGTTCGGCCATGACCTCAATACGCCGCTGGGCCGTTACGGGCTGACGTTGGTCACGGTGCTGCTGTTGACCTGGACCGCCATCAACCTGGTGCGCAGCCAGGTAGGGCGTAACTGGATGGCAATCCGCGACATGGACACCGCCGCCGCTGTGGTCGGCATCCCGGTGGTGCGCTACAAGCGCCTGGCCTTCGCGGTCAGCTCGTTCTACTTAGGCATCGCCGGCGCGTTGTGGGCCTTTGCCTACCTGGGCACGGCCAGCGCCAGCAGCTTCGATATCAACCGCTCGTTCCAGATCCTGTTCATCATCATTATCGGTGGCATGGGCAGCATTGCCGGCAACTTTGTCGGTGCGGCATTCATCAGCTTATTGCCGATTTTCCTCAGCCATGCCGGGCAGGCGCTGTTCGGTGGCTCGGTGGATGCGGGGCAGTTGCAGAACCTGCAGAAAATCATTTTTGGCGTGTTGATCATCGTGTTCCTGATCAAGGAACCCGAAGGCTTGATTCGCCTCTTGCACAACCTGCGTGACCGTCTGCGGCAATGGCCGCTGCGTTTCTGACCTTGATGAGAACTCCTATGCGTACATCCTTGAAACGTTCCCTTGTCGGCGCTGCTTTTGCGTTGGCAGCTTTGGCCGGTGCTGTGCCCCAGGCAATCGCCTCGCCCGACCAGCAATTTATCCCGCTGGCCACCTACCGCGTCGGCGCCTATGCCTCCAGCGGCGTGCAGGTGTGGGCCGGGATGATCGACTACCTGCGTTATATCAATGAGGTCGAAGGCGGCATCAACGGCGTCAAACTGGTGTGGCAGGAATGCGAGACCGAATGGACGGCGGAGAAGGGCATCGAGTGCTACGAGCGCTTCAAGAATGGCCTGGATGGCGCGCCGGTCTCGGTCTACCAGCCTAACGGCGCACCGGCGGCGTATGCGTTGAGCGAGCGTGCGGAAGTCGACAAGATCCCGTTGATTACCCTCGGTTATGGCCGCACCGAAGCCACCGACGGCACCGTGTTTCCTTATAACTTCCCGGTGATGCTGACCTTCTACAGCGAAGCGTCCACACTGGTGAATTACATTGCCCAGCGCGAAGGCGGCTTCGACAAACTCAAGGGCAAGAAGATCGCCACGGTCTATCACGATTCGGCTTACGGCCGTGAAACCCTCGGCCCGTTGAAGTTACTGGCCGAGAAATACGGCTTTGAAAATATCCAGATTCCCGTGGCCGACCCGGGCAACGAGCAGTCGGCGCAATGGCGCCAGGTGCGCCAGGCCAATCCGGACTGGGTGTTTTTGCGCACCTGGGGCGTGTCCACGCCCGTGGCGGTGAAGACCGCTGCACGTTTTGGCTTCCCGGTTGACCATATCATTGGCGATATCTGGGCCAGTTCCAGCGAGGACGTGTTGCCCGCGGGCGCCGCCGCCAAAGGTTACCTGGCGCTCACGCCTTACCCGGCAGGTGCTGACTTCGAGATCCATAAACGCCTCAAACAGTCCATCCTCGACAAAGGCCACAGCGACCTCAAGGACCTGAAAAACTTCGGCAGCGTCTACTACAACTCCGGCCTGGTGAATGCCGCCGTGGCGGTGGAAGCGATCCGTACCGCCCAGGCCAAGTTCGGCAAGCGCCCACTCAATGGCGAAGAAGGCCGTTGGGGCCTGGAGCATCTGAATATCGATGACAC
>NZ_VBVZ01000478.1 GCF_005863185.1 Pseudomonas edaphica | reverse complement strand
GAGCTGGCTTGCCTGCGATGGCGGCATTAGTGAATCAACACTCTACTGCGCTGACGGCCAAACCACCCCGCGAAGTCTCTTTGTACTTGTCATGCATATCCGCGCCGGTATCGCGCATGGTGCGGATCACCCGGTCAAGGGAAATAAAGTGCTGACCATCACCGCGCAGCGCCATCTGCGCGGCGTTGATCGCCTTCACCGCCGCAATCGCGTTGCGCTCGATGCACGGCACTTGCACCAGCCCGCCGACCGGGTCGCAGGTCAGGCCTAGGTTATGTTCCAGGCCAATTTCGGCGGCGTTGCACAGTTGCTCCGGCGTGGCGCCGAGGATCTCGGCAAGTCCCGCAGCGGCCATGGCACAGGCTGAACCGACTTCACCCTGGCAGCCGACTTCGGCGCCGGAAATCGAGGCGTTTTTCTTGCACAGAATCCCGACGGCCGCAGCGCTCAGCAAATAGTCGACCACGTTGGCTTCGGTGACTTCTTCGCTGAACTTCATAAAGTAGTGCAGCACCGCAGGAATAATCCCCGCCGCGCCATTGGTGGGGGCGGTGACCATGCGCCCACCGGCGGCGTTTTCTTCATTGACCGCCAGGGCGAAGAGGTTGACCCACTCCATGGCGCTCAAGGTCGAGCCAATCACGTTCGGTTTGCCCAGCTCCTGCAAACTGCGGTGCAACTTGGCGGCGCGGCGACGCACATTCAGGCCACCGGGCAGGATGCCTTCGTGCTTGAGGCCCTGCTCCACGCAGTCTTGCATGGCGCGCCAGAGCTTCATCAGGCCACTGCGGATTTCGTCTTCGCTGCGCCAGGTTTTTTCGTTGGCCAACATTAGTTCGGCGACGCGCAGGTTGTGGGTCTTGCACAACTGCAACAGCTCCACAGCACTGGAAAAATCATACGGCAGTTCGGTACGGTCCATATCGGCCACGCCGCTCTGCGCCTGGGCCTCGTCCACCACAAAACCACCACCGACTGAATAGTAGGTGCCGCGGTGCAGCTCGCCGTCATCATCGAACACCACCAGGGTCATGGCGTTGGGGTGGAACGGCAGGTTTTCGTCGAGCAGGCGCATGTCGCGTGCCCAGACGAAGGGCACCGGCAGGCGGCCGTCGAGCAAGAGCGTGTCGGTCTCGCGCAGGGTGTGAATACGCAGGCCGATTTGCGCCGGGTCGATTGCGTCCGGCCACTCGCCCATCAGGCCCATGATGGTCGCCGTGTCGCTGCCATGGCCGATGCCGGTGGCCGACAACGAGCCATATAGCTGAACTTCAACGCGACGTACTTGTTCCAACACTCCACGTTCACGCAAGTGCTGAACGAACAACGCTGCGGCGCGCATGGGGCCGACGGTGTGAGAACTAGAAGGCCCGATGCCGATCTTGAACAGGTCGAAAACACTGATAGCCATTGCGGTAGAACTCCTCGATAAGCACGGCCAGGCTTGAACGAGGTGCTACGCTCAGATCGCCCAGATGGCGGCATCATCAAGCTTTTGCTTGCCTTCACGGCGTCTCACACCGACGTAACCATGCTCAACAACGCCGCTCTCGTGCGATCGGGCATTTTGGCCGTTTTTAGCGGTTCAGATCGGTAAAAACTGCGGTTTTGCCATTGGAAAAATCTGTAAGCGACGTCACCGACACTGGATACGACCATCCCTGTACTGGATACGACGCCCCCTGTAGGCGTCAGATTTTCACTGGTACATGATCAGTCTCGACTCGTTTGCAAGGCACCGTGCCGTCGCCTCGATGCACGCCCCAACCGCAACACTTATAAAGCGCGGCGAATGCCGCCAGAAAAGACACAGGAGTCTACCCCGATGAAAGGTTCACCCTCGTTGTTGTTGGCCGCCATGCTGAGTCTGCCAGTCCTGGCACACGCTGCAGAACCGGAACAGTGCAAGACCGTTAACTTCTCCGATGTCGGCTGGACCGACATCACTGTCACCACCGCGACCACCAGCGAAGTCCTCAAGGGCCTTGGCTATAAACCGCGCACCACGATGATTTCGGTACCGGTGACCTACAAGTCCCTGGCCGACGGCAAGAACATGGACATCTTCCTCGGCAACTGGATGCCGACCATGGAGAACGACATCAAGCAATACCGTGATGCCGGCACCGTGGAAACCGTGCGCGCCAACCTGGAAAACGCCAAGTACACCCTGGCGGTCCCGGAGGCGCTGTACAACAAGGGCCTCAAAGACTTCGCCGACATCGCCAAATTCAAGGATGAGCTGGGCGGCAAGATCTACGGCATCGAGCCGGGTAACGACGGCAACCGCACTATCCAGACCCTCATCGACAAAGACGCCTTCGGCCTGAAAACCGCGGGTTTCAAAGTGGTTGAGTCCAGCGAAGCCGGGATGCTCTCGCAGGTGGAACGCGCCTCCAAGCGTGACCAGGCCATCGTGTTCCTGGGCTGGGAACCGCACCCGATGAACACCCGCTTCAAGATGAAGTACCTGACCGGCGGAGACGACTCGTTCGGCCCCAACTACGGCCAGGCCACCATCTACACCAACGTTCGCAAGGGCTACACCCAGGAATGCAGCAACGTCGGCCAGTTGCTGAAAAACCTGTCGTTCACCTTGAACATGGAAAGCACCCTGATGGGTAACGTCCTCGACGACAAGATGAAGCCCGACGCCGCAGCCAAAGCCTGGCTGAAGAAGAACCCGCAAGTGCTCGACACCTGGCTCGCCGGTGTGACCACGGTTGATGGCAAACCCGGTCTGGAGGCCGTCAAGGAATACCTCGCCAAGTAAGTGCTGACCCCGGGGCGGTGCGCTGCCCCGGGATGTTTTCCCCTTCGCATGTGGACATTCACTACCATGCTGACTGAACAGAAAATCCCACTAGGCCAGTACATCGCTGCCTTCGTCGAATGGTTGACCAAACATGGTGCCAACTACTTCGACGCCATCGCATCGACCCTGGAAACGATGATCCACGGCGTGACGTTCGCGCTGACCTGGTTCAATCCGCTGGCATTGATCGGTCTGATTGCGCTGCTGGCTCACTTTATTCAACGTAAATGGGGCCTGACCGTTTTTGTCATCGCCTCCTTCCTGCTGATCCTCAACCTGGGGTACTGGCAGGAAACCATGGAAACCCTCGCGCAGGTGTTGTTCGCCACCCTGGTCTGCGTGGTCATCGGTGTGCCGCTGGGCATTGTTGCCGCACACAAACCGCTGTTCTACACCATGATGCGGCCGGTGCTCGATCTGATGCAGACCGTACCGACCTTCGTCTACCTCATCCCTACCCTGACCCTCTTCGGGCTGGGTGTGGTGCCTGGCTTGATCTCCACGGTGGTGTTCGCGATTGCCGCGCCTATCCGCCTGACCTACCTGGGTATCCGCGATGTACCGCAAGAGTTGATGGACGCCGGCAAGGCCTTTGGCTGCTCGCGCCGTCAGTTGCTCTCACGCATTGAACTGCCCCACGCCATGCCGAGCATTGCCGCCGGTATTACCCAATGCATCATGCTGTCGTTGTCGATGGTGGTGATCGCGGCCCTGGTGGGCGCCGACGGCCTCGGCAAGCCGGTGGTCAACGCACTCAACACCGCCGACATTGCCCTGGGCTTTGAAGCCGGCCTGGCAATCGTATTGCTGGCCATCATGCTCGACCGCATCTGCAAACAACCCGACGCCAAAGTAGGGGGTGATGCATGAGCATTATTCGATTCGACAATGTCGACGTGATCTTCTCCAAAGACCCACGCGAAGCGCTCAAGCTGCTGGACCAGGGCATGAGCCGTAACGAGATTCTGAAAAAGACCGGGCAGATCGTCGGCGTTGAAAAAGCCAGCCTGGACATTGAGAAGGGCGAGATCTGCGTGCTGATGGGCCTGTCCGGCTCCGGCAAGTCGAGCCTGCTGCGCTGCATCAACGGCCTCAACACCGTAAGCCGCGGCCAGCTGTTTGTGGAGCACGAAGGCCGCCAGATCGACATTGCGTCCTGCACGCCCGCCGAGCTGAAAATGATGCGCACCAAGCGCATCGCCATGGTGTTCCAGAAGTTCGCGTTGATGCCGTGGCTGACGGTGCGCGAGAACATCAGCTTTGGCCTTGAGATGCAGGGCCGCCCGGAGAAAGAACGGCGCGCGCTGGTGGATGAAAAACTCGAACTGGTGGGCCTGGCCCAGTGGCGTAACAAGAAGCCCGACGAGCTGTCCGGTGGCATGCAGCAGCGCGTCGGCCTGGCCCGCGCCTTGGCGATGGATGCCGATATCCTGCTGATGGACGAACCCTTCTCGGCCCTCGACCCGCTGATCCGCCAAGGCCTGCAAGATGAACTGCTGGAACTGCAACGCAAGCTGAGCAAGACCATCGTGTTCGTGAGCCACGACCTGGATGAGGCGCTGAAACTCGGCAGCCGCATCGCGATCATGAAAGACGGCAAGATCATCCAGTACAGCGTGCCGGAAGAGATTGTGCTGAACCCGGCGGACGACTATGTGCGCACCTTCGTCGCCCATACCAACCCGCTGAACGTGCTGTGCGGGCGCAGCCTGATGCGTACCGTAGAGAACTGCACCCACGTCAACGGCTCCATCAGCCTGGACCCGGGCGGCGATTCGTGGCTGGACCTGGCCGAAGGCAATGTGATCAAGGGCGCACGCCAGAACGGCACGCCGTTGAACCTGCAGAACTGGGCGCCGGGGCAACCGGTGGAAGGTTTGGGCCGGGTACCGACGCTGGTGGATTCCAATATCGGCATGCGCGATGCGTTGCAGATCCGGTATCACACGGGGAACAAGCTGGTGTTGCATAACAACAACCAGGTGGTGGGGATTCTGGGGGATAGCGAGCTGTACCATGCCCTGCTGGGCAAGAACCTGGGCTAGTCGGTACCGCAAAACCAACTGAAGAAACTGGGTCAATGTGGGAGCTGGCTTGCCTGCGATAGCTTTAGTGAATTCACCACCGCTATCGC
>NZ_VBVZ01000477.1 GCF_005863185.1 Pseudomonas edaphica | reverse complement strand
ATAGCATCACCTCGGTATGCCTGTTAGACCGAGGTGTCTGCATCGCAGGCAAGCCAGCTCCCACACAAGCTCGCTCCCATATTTTATATCTGAGTCAGCGAACGCCCTCGGACCGTAGCGCTGCTGGCGTGTAGTCCGCCGCCTTGGCCGCGAAGCCGAACACGAAACTGCGCTTTTCCTCATTCTTCATGCCGAGCGCGATGTAGCGCCCGGCAATGATGTCGTACAGGGTTTCCACGGTGTAGGCCGGCACTTGGTGGTCGTAATAGAACTGCGCATGGCCTTCAGCAACGCGCCACAGTTGGCCTCGCCCGTCGTAGTGGTCCACCAGCGCGACCTGCCAGCTGTCTTCGTCGATGTACATGTGGCGCTTGGCGTAGATGTGCCGCTCGCTCGGCTTGACCGTGCCGACCACTTCCCACACGCGGTGCAGCTCGTAGCGGGTGAGGTCCTGGTTGATGTGCCCGGCCTTGATGATGTCGTCGTACTTGAGGGTCGGCGAATCGAGCTTGTAGCTGTTGTAGGGGATGTACATCTCTTTTTTGCCGACCAGTTTCCAGTCGTAGCGGTCGGGCGCGCCGGAGAACATGTCGAAGTTGTCGGTGGTGCGCAGGCCATCGGAGGCGGTGCCCGGGCCGTCATACGAGACTTGCGGTGCACGGCGCACGCGGCGTTGGCCGGCATTGTAGATCCAGGCCAGACGCGGCTCCTTCACCTGGTCGAGGGTTTCATGCACCAGCAGCACGTTGCCCGCCAGGCGTGCGGGCGCCGTGACCGATTGCTTGAAGAAGCTCAGCACGTTGGCCGCCTTGGCCTGGTCGATGTCCGGGATGGCTTGCGGCACCGCCACTTCTTCTTCGAAGCGAATCGGCGTGTAGCTGCCATTCGTTTGCGGGGTGGCCTGGGTGATGATGCGCTTGAGGTTACCGCCGTGATAACGGGTGATGTGGTTCCACAACACTTCCACGCCATTTTTCGGGATCGGGAACGCGTAGTAACGGTTGCCGGTGAAGTTTTCCAGGCCATTACCGTCGTTAATCGCGTGCACGTTCAGCGCGCTGCGCTTGATCGACTCGTAGATATCCGGCGGCAGGTTGACCGTGCGATGGGTCGGGTACACCGGGATCTTGTAGGTCTCGGGGTAACGCTTGAACATCGCCACCTGGCCGTCGGAGAGCTTGTCTTTGTACTTGTCGACCGTGGCGGCAGTGATCACGAACAGCGGTTTTTCATTGGCGAACGGGTCGGCCAGAAAGCCTTTGCTGTCCACCGCGCCAGCGTTTTTCGGGATGCCGCCGGTCCAGGCCGGGATCGAACCGTCGGCGTTGCCGGCTTTTTCGGCGCCGACCGGCGTCAGGGTGGTGCCGAGCTTGGCGGCCTCTTCGGGCGAGACGGCGGCCATGACGTGGGCGGCCAGTACACTCAGGGCCATCACTGCAAATAGCTTACGCATAGGTTGTTGTCCTTCCTTAAACCAAGTCAGAAGTTCACGCCGAAGCTGAGGGCGATAAAGTCGCGGTCGGTGAGGGTGTTGTAGTCACCGCCGAAAAAGTCGGTGTAGCTCAGGCTCGCGGTGTAGGTGTTGCGGTAGTCCGCATCCACGCCGACGCTGATCGCCTTGGCGCCTTCGTTGAAAATGCCGTTGGGGCCGTAGCCGCTGACGTCATGGGACCAGGACAGGTTGGGCTTGAGGTTCACCCCGGCGAACACGTTGTTGTAGTCGAGGATCGCGCGGGCGCGGTAACCCCAGGAGTTCGCGGTGACGAAGCCGTCGGTGTCGCCGCCGAAACCATAGGCGCCATACACCGAATCGCGGCCATAACGCAGTTTGGTCTTGGCTTCCAGCCCGCCGACGTGCACATAGGCCGCCTCGCCCACCAGCGTCAGGCGTTCGGCGCCCAACACCTGGTCGAAGAACTGGGTCATGGTGCTCTGGATCTGGGTGATTTCCTTGCGGCGGTAACCTGAGTTGTCCGAGCCGAACGAACTGCGGATCGGCGAGGCGGTTTGGCCGGCAATCGGGTTGACCAGCGCCAGGGTCAGGTCGGTGGTGTTGAGTTGCACCGGCGCATTCGGCCGGTAGCTGATTTCGCCGGTCCAGGCCGTGCCGGTGGGCAAGGTGGTGGAGAAGCTGGCACCGTACAGGCGGATGTCTTCCGGGTAATCGAGGTAATACTGGCCACGCCCGAGCATGGTGCTCTGGGCCAGGCCCGAACCACTGCCGGGCGCGATGGCGTTGGCAGTGCTGACGATACGGCCGATGGTGGCCAGGTTGGTGTTGGCGGTAATCGTGCCCACCGTTGGCGTGCGGCTGTGGTAGTTCATGAAGTAGAGGCCGTACTCGGTGTCATCGCCCAGCCAGCGCAAGGCCGCACCGAACTGGCCGCCATCGCGCGCTTCGCGGTCGTTGGCGCGCTGCACCACCACGCCTTCGCGCGTCACCTGAAAGCCCTGGCCAAAGGCTGCGGCCACCGGTTGCAACGGCGCAATCGCCGGGCTGCCGACCGTGTAGTTGCCATTGCAGCCGTGAGCCACTACATCGTTACCGAAGAAGGTGCCGCAGTTATCCACCACGGTGTTTTCCCAGTTGAGTTGGTAAAAACCTTCCACCGACAGCTGGTTAGTCAGGCTTTGGGACGCGAACAGCATGTTGACCGGAATCAGGCCTTCCTTGATCTCGGCGCCTGGGCGGCGGAACGCCGAGACGTCGATGGGGTTGATGCTGTTGATCGAGTTACCGATAAACGTACTTTCACCCCAGCTCACCACCTGTTTGCCGACCCGCACGGCGCCCGGCAAATCGCCGATGGAATAGTTGTGGTACACGAAGGCATCCAGCAGCTCGTAGCCGGACGAGCGCGCACCTTCGTCGCGGTGGTTGTTGCTGATTTGCTTGAACTCGCGGTTTTCGTCCTGCAGTTCGAAGTCGTACCAGTACTTGCCGCGCACAAAGATGCCGCTGTCGCCGTACTTAAGCTCCAGGTCGTGAATGCCCTTGAAGATCTTGGAGAAGGTCTCACCCTTCTTGAAGTTCAGCCGCCCGTCATCACCGGTGGACGCCTGCCCCGTGCCGCCGTTGGGAATGCCCACCAGCTTCTTGTCAGCATCGCGCATGCCCCAACTGGCGCCGACCGACAGCGAGGAATCGAATTGCCCTTCGATCTCGCCGATGTTGAATGAAACAGCCTGCGCCTGGGCGCAGAAACCCAGCGCAACCGCCGTGGCCAGCGCCTGTGGCGTGAAGATGGCGCGCATTGTTGTTTTTGTCATGCGTCTTCCCCGGTGAGTGACAGAAGGCCCCACCCTACTGCCGCCCCTCGGGAGCGATAAGCGCACCAAAGGGGTATTCGTGGTGTCGCTCGAAAGGATGAACAGGCGCTCTGGCCGCGGTTTGGGCGCCACCATGGATTAGGCAGATGGCGGATTATCAGGAGGATGGATAGCGCGCTGGCGATAATTACAGAAATTGCAACAGTCCTTGTCCTGAACTGCTATTACTCATTTTGTTACAACCGACTATTCTTAACGCACTTTCAGGGCAGATGGCCCGCTTGGGTAAATCCAGGAAAAGTCTGATTCCAATAGATTGGCCTAATGTTTCAATCTATTACCGCTGTTCACTGACGTTGATTTGTCGCTCCTTGATCCAACGTCTTACTTCGGCCGCTGCGTTTGCAGCGGCCTTTTTTATACCCAAAATAAAACGGGGCGCCTTTAGCGCCCCGTTTTATTCAACTGTGTTCAAGCAACGATCAGAGGCTGAACTTCTGCAAATTTGCCATCATCTCTTTCAACGCTTCGATGTTGTCCTTGGGGTGCGCAGCGCCTTCGAAGTCGCAGATCTGCGCCCAGTGCGCCGCCACATCGTCGGGTGAGAACCCCGCCTCAGGGTCAAACCCCACGCCCAGGCTGCGCTCCCAGCGGGTTTTGCCGATCCAGCCGCCGCCGACTTCAAACAAGCCCGAGGTGTCCTGGCACGCCTCGCTGCCCAGGTACACCACCAACGGGCTGACCAGTTCCGGCTTGAGGCGTTCGAACACCTGTGGCGGGATCAGGCCTTCGGTCATGCGCGTGCCGCCGGTGGGGGCGATGGCATTGACCAGGATGTTGTTCTTGCGCCCTTCCAGCGCCAGGGTGCGGGTCAAACCGTAGAGGCCCAGCTTGGCCATGCCGTAGTTGGACTGGCCGAAGTTGCCATAGATGCCCGAGGTGGACGCGGTAAAGATCACGCGGCCATAACCCTGCTCGCGCATGTGCGGCCAGGCGGCGCGGGTAACTTTGTAGGCACCTTCGACATGCACGCGGTACACCAGGTCCCAGTCACTGTCGTCCATTTTGTGGAAGGTCTTGTCGCGCAGGATGCCGGCGTTGTTGACCACCACGTCGACACGGCCGAACACGTCGAGTGCGTGCTGGACGATCTTGTCCCCCTCGGTTACGGAGTCATGGTTGGCCTCGGCAGTACCGCCCACCTCGCGAATCTCCGCCACTACACGGTCGGCGGCCGAGGCATTCGCGCCTTCGCCCTGGGTCGAGCCGCCGAGGTCGTTGACCAGCACTTTGGCCCCATGCCTGGCAAACAGCAGCGCATGGGCACGGCCCAGCCCGCCGCCGGCACCGGTGACGATCACGACCTTATCCTGGAACTGCACTGACTCACTCATACCGAACTCCGTTGGCGACATTGGCAATGGGTTGAGTGTCACGCACGCAGCCTTTGGTCACAATAAACACGGCCGAGGCTGAATGGTGCTCAATAAGACAGCGCGATGATCAACCGGCTGTTGTGGCGAGGGAGCTTGCTCCCGCTGGGCTGCGCAGCAGCCCGGGATTGGCCTCAGGAGTAGGACACTCGCGGCGCCGGCTGACCGATACGTTCGCGAAACGCCAAATAATGCTTGAGCACCAGCACCGGCGCTTCGATCTGCGGGTAGTGGCCGATATTGGTCAGTAA
>NZ_VBVZ01000476.1 GCF_005863185.1 Pseudomonas edaphica | reverse complement strand
AGTTAGCACATCTGGCGACTGACACACCGCCATCGCGGGCAAGCCCGCTCCCACATTCAGATTTTTAGTGTTTGAAAAATCGCGTCAGACGGCACCCTGCAAATTACTACGCAACGCAATCAGATCCGCCTGCAGCTTGCGCAACTGCTCAAGCTGCATACCGCTCGCTCCCAGAATGCACTGGGGAATCCCCATCGCCTTTTCCTGCAAGGCACGTCCCGCTTCGGTCAGTTCCACCACCACCACCCGCTCATCTTCACGCTTGCGGGTGCGGCTGAGCAGGCCTTCGGCTTCCAGGCGTTTGAGCAATGGCGTGAGGGAGCCCGGATCGGTGAGCAAGCGGTGGCTGATTTCGCCGACGGTCAAGCCATCCTCTTCCCACAGCACCATCATGGCCAAGTACTGCGGGTAGGTCAGGCCGAGGGCTTGTAGCAGCGGCTTGTAGACTTTGGTCATCAGCAACGAGGTGGAGTGCAGGGCGAAACACAGCTGGTTGTCCAGCATCAGGTTTTCGCACGGGTTGGGATTTTTACTCATGGTGCTGCCTTAAAAAGCGTGTATGCCCAGGAATCTAGCGGGCAAACCTTTAATGCGCCAGATAATTCTGGCGCAGCGGTCAGACCAGGCCGCTTTGCAGCGCCAGATCCCATGGCGGCACAGGGCTGAAACGCGATTTGAGGTATTCCAACAGCAAACGGCTGCGCGCATTCGGTTGCTGTTCCAGGCGCAACGCGTAGATGCCAGCGGTTTCCGGGCTGGGCAGACCGTTTTCGCAAAACAGCGGCAGCAACTCGCCGCGCACCAGGTATTCGCTGGCCAGCCACGTGGGCAGGTGGGCGATACCCAGCCCGGCAAGGGCGCCAGACAGTAGGGCTTCGGCGTTGTTGGCGCTCATGCGGATACGCCGCGGCCGGTAGAGGGTGCGGCGCCCATCCAGTTCGAAGCGCCACGCGAACATCGGCGCCAGGCCGTCCCAGTCCAGGCCATCGTGCTCGCTCAGCTCGCGTGGGTGGCTTGGCGTGCCATGGCTTTTTAGGTATGCCGGGCTGGCACAGGCGATGCGCACAATGCTCGCCAGGGGCGTGGCCACCAGGCGAGTGTCAACGATATGCCCGGCGCGCAGCACCAAATCGACTTTGCCCAGGTGCGCGCCCTGCATATCGACAAAGCTGTCGATTAAGTGCAGGTGCACATCGAGCCCAGGGTACACATTCAAAAAGTCGGCAATTACCGGCGCCAAGTGCCGTCGACCAAAGGCGGCCGGGGCGTCCACCCGGATCAAGCCTTCCGGCGCATGGCTCAAGGACACGGCTTCGGCACGGGCCAGCTGCAATTCGCTGACGATCCGCCGCGCCCGCTCGGCGAAGGCCAGGCCCGCCGGCGTGGGCAGCACCGCGTGGGTGCTGCGCTGGAACAGGCGGCTGCCCACCGAGCTTTCCAGGCTGTCGATGCGCCGCGCTACCGCCGAGGGTGTCAGTGGGTGGCGGCGCGCGGCGGCGGAAAAACTGCCGGTCTCCAATACATCCAGAAACAGGCTCAGTTGCTCGGTCAGAGTGTTGGGGTTCATGGGCGTGCGCTTATGCGAGATTGGCACAGCCATTGTGCGTTGCTGTGCGTTTCCACGCTATAGCCGACTGCGTAGCATGCAAGGCCTGGGCTTCTGGAGTGGTGAGCGGTGATGGATTTGGCGATGTATCTGGTATTGGGCGCGGCGCTCGGTACGGTCGGCGGGTTGTTTGGCATTGGTGGCGGGCTGATCGCAATTCCGGTACTGGGCGTGTTGTTCGGCCTGGATCAACAGATTGCCCAAGGCACGGCCTTGGTGATGGTCGTGCCCAACGTGATGCTGGCCTTGTGGCGTTACCATCAACGCAACCGGATTGAATTGCGTCACGCGCTGCCGCTGGGGGTCATGGGCTTCAGCTTTGCCTGGCTGGGTTCGATCTGGGCGGTGGGCCTGGACGCCGGGGCCATGCGCATCGGCTTCATCGCGTTCTTGCTGACGCTGGCGGCGTACAACCTGCTGCGCCTGTTCACCCGCAACGCACCGCCGTCTGCGCAAATGCGTTATTCCTGGCCATGGCTTGGCGTGCTGGGTGCTGCGTCCGGTTCCATGGGCGGCTTGTTCGGCGTGGGCGGCGCGGTGGTTGCCACGCCGGTACTGACCAGCCTGTTCGGCACCACCCAAGTGGTTGCGCAAGGCTTGTCGCTGGCCCTGGCATTGCCCAGTACCAGTGTGACGCTGGTCACCTACGCCTGGCACCATGAAGTGGACTGGATGATCGGCGTGCCGCTGGCGGTGGGTGGTCTGCTGAGCATCAGTTGGGGCGTGAAAGTCGCCCATGCGCTGCCGGAGCGTGTGTTGCGCGGGCTGTTCTGCGCTTTCCTGGCGGTGTGTGCGGTGATGTTGACCTTTAAAGTCTGAAGCCTTCGACGATGTATTGCGCCAGGCATTCGGTGATCGGCGAGGTCATTGCCGGGTTGCGTAACAAGTGCAGGTTCATCGAGGGCAGTGGCGGGAAGCCGTCGTCGCTGCTCAGGATTCGCAAGTCGTCGGTCACCAGGCTTTCCATGCACACCATCACTGCCAGGCCAGCGTTAACCACCGCCTGGATCGCCGCCACATTAGAGCTGTGGTAGGCCATGCGATAATCACGCCCGGCCGCATCCAGCGCTGCACGGGTCCACTGGTAGTAAAGGCAGTCAGTACCGGAACCGGCCAGGGGCAATGCATCGTGCTCGTCCACGCAGAAGCACGGCGCGGCCGCCCACACCATGCGCTCGGTGCGCAACAACTCGCCGATTTCCTTACCGGGTTCACGGCTGATGACGGTCAGCGCCAAGTCTCTGCGCTGCATCAACACCGCTGACGACTCGCAGTGCATCTCGATCTGGATCAGTGGGTAGGCCTTGGAAAACTGTTTGAGAATGCCCGGCAGAAAGCGCATCACGTAGTCATCCGGCGTGCCGATGCGCACCAATCCCACCATATGCGGTTCGCGCAGGGTGTTGAACACTTCACTGTGCAGTTTCAGGATGCGCCGTGCATAACCCAGTAATACCTCGCCTTCCGGCGTGAGCCTTACTTGGCGGCCATCGCGCTCGAACAACTTGCGTTGCAGCACGTCTTCTTCCAGCCGCTTCATCTGCATGCTCACCGCCGATTGCGTGCGGTTGACCAACTCGCCGGCGCGGGTAAAGCCGCCCTGGTCGGCGATGGCGACGAAGGTGCGCAGTACGTCGGTGTCAATGCTTGGGTAGCTGGACAATTGATCAATCTCAGAGATGTATTGCATAAGAAACATTCGTTGGATTGATCATAAGGCCAGGCACACACTTGCGCCATCCCCACTGGAGGGCGAGAAGATGAAAGGTCAGAAAGGTTTTGTGTTGCTGGGCAAGCGCCCGTTTTCCGTGCTGCTTCGCAGCATTGCCCGCTGGCAGGCGCTGCATGAGGAGCGCCATGCCCTGGCAAGCTTGAGCGATGAAGCGCTTAAGGATATTGGGCTTAACCGCAGCGATGTCGAGCAGGAGCGTCATCTGCATTTCTGGCAAGACCCGCTGCGAAAATAAGCCAGGATGCAGTAGGGTGGTCGGCGAGCTCACACGGAGAGACCCATGCCCGTCGACCTGTCGTTTTCCCTCAAGCAAGCACGCCGCATGGCGCTGGTGGCCCAGGGATTTTCCGGGCGCCAGGCGCCAGCATTGATCAAGGCTGCGCACCTCAACCGTTTGATTGAGCGGTTGGGTGTATTGCAGATCGATTCGGTCAACGCCGTGGTGCGTTCCCATTACCTGCCGCTGTTTTCGCGCTTGGGCAATTACTCCCCGTTGATCCTTGAACACGCTGCCTGGAGCCAGGGCCGGCGCCGCTCGTTGTTTGAGTATTGGGGCCATGAGGCCTCCTTGCTGCCCATGGCGCTGTACCCGTTGATGCGCTGGCGCATGGAGCGGGCAAAGTTGGGGCAGGGCATCTATTCGCAGATGGCGCGCTTTGGGCGTGAGCAGCAGGCCACCATTCAGCGCGTGCTGCACACCGTCGAGCAGCAAGGCGCATTGGGCGCGGGCAGCTTGTCGACCCGCGAGGCGCGTGCCGGCCCCTGGTGGGATTGGAGTGAGGAAAAACACGCACTGGAATGGCTGTTCGCCGCCGGTTTGGTCACCGTCGCGGGCCGGCGCGGTTTTGAGCGGCTTTATGATTTGCCGGAACGGGTCATTCCCGCCGATATTCTTCAAGCGTCTGTGAGCGAAGCCGAAGCTCAGCGCGGTTTGCTGCTGCACAGCGCGACTGCATTGGGCGTCGCCACCGAAAAAGACCTGCGCGACTATTTCCGCCTGGACCCCGCCGACAGCCGTGGCCGCCTGGCCGAGTTGGTCGAGGATGGGCAGTTGCAGGTGTGCCAGGTGCAGGGCTGGAAGCAGGCGGCTTACTGCCTGCCTGAACCCAAAGTGCCACGCAAAGTGCCCGCAAGCGCCTTGCTCTCGCCGTTCGATTCATTGATCTGGGAGCGCAGCCGCACCGAGCGTCTGTTCGATTTTCGTTACCGGCTGGAGATCTACACCCCGCAACACAAACGGGTGTATGGCTACTACGTGCTGCCGTTTTTGCACAATGAGCGGATTGCCGCGCGGGTTGACCTGCGCGCCGAACGCGCCAATGGGCGCCTGGCAGTGCACGCGGTGCACGAGGAAGAACCGGAGCTGGATGAGGAAGGGATGCAGGCGTTGGCCCTGAATCTGCGGCAGATGGCGGGCTGGCTTGGGTTGGAGCAGGTGCAGCTCAACTGCCAGCGGCCGAGTGCGGCGCGGCTTCGGGTGGCGATGCTCAGCTTGGGTGTTGAACTTTAGGACGCCATCGCGGGCAAGCCCGCTCCCACATAAAAATTGCATTCCCCTGTTGGAATGCATTCCCCTGTGGGAGCGGGCTTGCCCGCGATGGCGTCGGCCCAGGCAACTAA